>CAZQQC010000043.1:0-4308 GCA_964595365.1 uncultured Melioribacter sp. | reverse complement strand
AAAGTCAGACCGAGCACTGAGTTTACCGAAGTGTCGAGGGCTGACGAGGGCAGACTAGACAATAACAGAGCTTCACGAAATCTGAAATTTTTTCTGAAAGGATTTAACGTGAGTTTATTTCGTAGTGTTTTACTTTGGGCGTCCGAAAATTCATGGATGAGGTGTCACGTACCAAGATACGAATTTGTAAAAAGTGCCGTCAAAAAATTTATGCCTGGTGAGCACGTTGAAGATTCTCTCGATGCTGCAGAAAAATTTAAAGCCGGCTTGATCCCAACCATCTTTACACGTCTTGGTGAAAACATTACTGAACTTTCGGAAGGGCTTGCCGTTTGCGATCATTATCTCAATTTGATTGATAAAATCTCCTCGCACAAGCTCGATATTGAAATTTCTCTCAAACTTACCCAGCTTGGTTTCGATTTATCTTTCGATGAAACGTACGAACGGTTCAAATTAATTACTCAAAAAGTAAAAGACAAACTTGGCAATGTAATCTGGATCGATATGGAATCGAGCATGTACACCGAAAAGACGCTCGAGTTTTACAAAAAGATAAAACAAGAATTCGGGAATGTTGGTTTATGTATTCAATCGTATCTTTACCGGTCTGAAAACGATCTTGACGAACTTCTAAAAATTAATTCGCACATCAGATTGGTTAAGGGCGCTTACAAAGAACCCCCCGATATTGCTTTTGCGAAAAAGAAAAGTGTCGACCAAAACTATTTTGTGCTGGCTAAGAAAATGCTGCAAGCCTCAAAAGAAAAAGCAATCCGCACTGTCTTTGGGACTCATGACGAAAATTTGATTTCAAAAATAATTTTTGAAGCCGGACGACTCGGGATTTCTAAAGAGCAGTTGGAGTTTCATATGCTGTACGGAATTAAACCGGAATTCCAGAAAGGACTTATTAAACGTGGCAACAAAGTGCGGGTGCTAATTAGCTACGGTGAGTTCTGGTATCCGTGGTACATGAGAAGATTAGCCGAGCGCCCGGCAAATGTTTGGTTTGTGCTAAAGAATATATTTTCATAATAACTTTGTCACTCTATCACCATGTATCTGGTCATTAAGTGCCAAAGCAACAAAGGAAAAGACGAGTATTAAAGATGAAGTTACTAGAGGGCATAATGCCTCCAATTGCAACACCGTTTATCAACGACGAAGTTGCGTACTATAAGCTTGCACACAATTTTTCCAGATGGAACAAAACCGGTTTGAGCGGTTATGTTGTTATGGGCTCTAATGGCGAAAGTGTTTTTCTAACAAGGGAAGAAAAATTAAAATTGGTTGAAGTAGCAAAGAAAAATATTTCCGGCGAAAAATTGCTTATAGCTGGAACCGGCTCGGATTCCATCAAAGAAACGATTTCCCTTTCCAATGATGCGGCTGACAGCGGTGCTGATTATGTTTTGATTCTCACCCCATCGTTCTACAAATCAGAAATGAAACCGGCGGCATACATAAAATATTTTTCTGCTGTAGCAGATAAAACCAAAGTTCCGGTAATAATCTACAACGTTCCAAAATTTACGGGAGTGGATATTGAAGCGGAGACGGTTGCAAAACTTGCCGGGCACAAAAATATTGCCGGAATAAAAAATAGTTCCGAAAATATTCGACAGACAACAGAAATTATTGATCAAACACCGAAAGATTTTATGACAATTGTTGGAACCGCCTCGGTTTTGTATGCCGGTTTATGTGCCGGTGCTGCCGGCGGAATTCTTGCTCTTGCCAACATTGCACCGGATGAATGCGTTCAAATACAAAAGTTAGTTAAAGCCGGAAAACACAGTGATGCTCTTGAACTTCAAAAAAGAATGCTGCCTGTTAATAAAGCGATAACTACAAAATACGGCGTTGCAGGGTTGAAAGCTGCAATGGATATGCTTAGTTATTACGGCGGCGAACCGCGCGCACCACTAACAGTTTTGAACGATACCGGAAAACAGGAACTAAAAGAAATTTTAACCAACGCGGGATTGTTAATTTAAAATTGTAGGGAAAGTTTGTGACTTTCACTAATTAAAAGAAGCCGCTTGAAAAGCAAAAACTCTTCTCTACTAAAAGGAAAAAATGTATCACGATTCATTTAAACCTCACAAAAGAATTTTAATGGGACCGGGTCCATCGAACGTTCACCCCAAAGTTTTGGATTCAATGTCGAAAGCGCCGCTCGGTCATCTCGATCCGCAGTTCATAGAATTGATGGATGAAATCAAATCGCTCCTCAAATACACATTTAAAACGGAAAGTGATTCAACTTTTGTTCTTTCCGGTCCGGGCTCGCTTGGAATGGAAGCGTGCATCGTGAATCTTATTGAGCCGGGCGATAAAATAATTGTATGTGTCGGCGGTTATTTTGCAAACCGGATGACGCAAATTGCCGAAAAGATTGGCGGAAAGGTTGTTGTGGTAAAAGGAACATGGGGACGTGCGATTGAACCGCAGAAATTAGAAGATGCACTAAAAGCAAATTCTGATACAAAAGTAGTTGCATTTGTTCATGCCGAGACATCAACAGGCGCACTTTCAAACATTAAACTGCTTTCGCAGATCGCATGCAAACATAATTGTCTTACTATTGTAGATACGGTTACATCTCTCGGTGCTACCGATGTATATGTTGACGAGTGGAATCTCGATGCGGTTTATTCCTGTTCGCAAAAAGGTTTGGCATGTGTTGCCGGAATGTCGCCGGTAACATTCAGCGAGCGTGCTATTCAACATATTAAGAATCGTAAAACTGCAGTGCAAAGCTGGTTCAACGATCTGAATCTTCTGCAATGTTACTGGTGCGGCGGCGCAAAAAGAATTTATCATCACACCGCACCGAGTAATCAATTTTACGGATTGCACGAAGCTCTTTTGATTTTAAAAGAAGAAGGAATTGAAAACGCATGGCGGCGTCACAAAGAGAACGGCAATAAGTTCATCTCAAAGTTGAAACAACTCGGGTTGAAACCTTTTGTTCCAGAAGATGAAAGAATTCCAAATCTAATAACTGTAAAAATTCCGGAAGGTACCGACGACCCGAAAGTAAGAAGTGAGTTGTTGAACAAACACAATTTAGAAATCGGTGCCGGACTCGGCGAACTAGCCGGAAAAATTTGGCGCATCGGTCTGATGGGTTACAATTCAAACGAAAAGATGATTGACTACTGCATCGGGGCATTGAAAGATGTTTTAAAAAAATAATTTATGCCTGTAACCTGCCATTTTTTTTAATGAATCTTTACCCGGAGAAAAAACTTTTCGAATAAATCTTTGACAGCTTAATCATGCGAGTCTGGATTTCATTTAATTTTCCTAATTTAGAATCACTAAAAATTTTCTTTTAAATAAGGAAAGCTGAATTATGGCTAACGCAATTTTTAACCTATCTATCCCGCAGAACGAACCGGTAAAAAATTATACACCGGGTTCTCCGGAACGAACAGCACTGAAATCAAAACTTAACGAGATGCAGAAACAGGAAATTGATATTCCGATAATAATCGGAGGAAAAGAAATCAGAACCGGCGATACCGGTAAATGTGTAATGCCTCACAATCATAAACATGTTCTGGCAACATATCACAAAGCTGGAATAAAGGAAGTTCAAGTCGCAATCGACTCTGCGATGAATGCTCACAAAATTTGGTCGCGAATGCAATGGTACGACCGCGCTTCCGTTTTGCTAAAGGCTGCCGATTTGCTTGGACTAACCGAATGGAGATACATTCTTAATTCTGCAACAATGCTGGGGCAAAGTAAAAACGCTTTCCAGGCTGAAATTGATTCTGCTGCAGAACTCGCCGACTTTTTCAGATTCAACGCTTACTATGCAACGGAAATTTATCGAGAGCAGCCGTTGCATTCACCTTCCGGAATGTGGAACAGAATGGAATACCGACCGCTCGAAGGATTTATTTTTGCTGTAGCACCGTTCAACTTCACTTCGATTGCCGGAAACCTGCCGACAGCACCGGCGTTGATGGGGAACGTTGCTCTGCTCAAACCGGCATCGAGCGCAGTCTATTCCGGTTACTGGATTATGAAGTTGTTAGAAGCAGCGGGGATGCCGCCTGGCGTAATTAATTTTGTACCCGGTTCCGGCTCGAAGGTTGGAAACCCCGTAATGGATTCCGAACATTTCGGAGGAATTCATTTTACAGGAAGCACACCGACGTTCCAATCCATGTGGCGAACTGCTGCAAACAATTTGCCGAAATATAAATCGTATCCAAGATTAGTCGGAGAAACCGGCGGGAAGGATTTTGTGTTTGCTCACGCCAGTGCCGATGTTACTGCACTTGGTGT
>CAZQQC010000042.1:0-20353 GCA_964595365.1 uncultured Melioribacter sp. | reverse complement strand
GTTCGGATACCGTTCGGCGAGTGAAATTTTGGGTGAGAATCCGGTTAAATTTGCCGATCAAAAAGATAAGGAAAGATTATTACATTACCTGGAACTTGCCGACGAAAAAAAAGAATCGTCTTCGAGATACAACTTTACAGGTGTACGGAGAGATAGATCATTAGTTGAAATTGAAAATTCCGTCTCATCGTATCAAATAGAGAACGAAAATTTTTTGGTCTGGGTCCTGCGCGATGTTACGGAAGAGAAGAAAGCCCAAAATGAATTGCTCTCTTCGGAAGAAAGATACAGAAGCATCACAGAAAATATTAATGAGTGCATTTGGACCGCGGAAAACAAAGCCGGCCAGCTTCAGGCAGTTTTTTACACGTCGTCAATTAAAAAGATTACAAGTTATGAGGCGCAGCAGTTTTTAGACGATCCGGAACTGTGGGGCAAAATAATTCATCCGGATGATGCGGATTTTGTTGGAGATAACCTGGATAAACTTTATAAAGACCGGGCAAGAAATTCAGAAACGCTTGAGTACCGAATCATCGATTCATCCGGCAATGTTATTTGGATTGAAAATAAAATTTCGATAATGCGTGATGAAAAAGGAAGAATTCAAAAAGTTTTCGGAATTATTGGCGATATTACCATTTCGAAACGTGCAGAGGAAGAATTAAAAAAGTCTGCTCGCGAACTGAAAGAGTCGAACGAAACCAAAGATAGGTTCATTTCAATTATATCGCACGATTTGCGTACGCCGTTCAGTTCGCTTATCGGTTTTACCGATTTGCTCTTAACAGATGAAGATTTGGACGAACAGAAGAAAAAACAGTATATCGAGTTCATACAGGAATCATCTAAAAGCATGCTGGGTTTGGTTAATTCTCTTCTTGATTGGACACGGCTTCAGACAGGAAGAATAAAATTTGAGCCGGAACGGATTAATGCTAAGTATATCATTTCAAAATCAATTCAAATTTTATCCGGCGCAGCAATTCACAAACATATTAACCTTGTTTCAGATCTTACGAAAGATTTCTACGTTCATGCCGATGAAAATCTTCTGCTTCAGGCATTCAACAACTTAATTTCGAATTCTATTAAGTTTACCAAGCCTAACGGCAATATAAAAATTGATGCAGAAGCAGAAGTTGAAAAACGTCAGGTGCGTTTCAGCGTGAAGGATGACGGCGTTGGTATGAAAAAAGAAGATATCGTCAAACTATTCAAGATCGATTCCAAGTTCACAACTACAGGAACGGATGGAGAAAAGGGAAGCGGACTCGGGCTTTCACTGGTTCAAGAAATCGTTAATAAACATGGTGGAAGTATTTGGGTTGAAAGTGAATTAGGGCACGGAACGGAATTCATTTTTACAGTTCCGGTTTCCTCGACTTACATATTGCTTGTCGATGACGCAAAGATGGATAGAGTTCTTTATTCGAAACTGTTGAAGAATTTGATGCCCAATTACAGCGTGCTCGAAGCGGAGAACGGTCGTCATGCAATAGATGTGATTAAACAATATTCGCCGGCGCTCATCATTACCGATCATAACATGCCGCTGCTTAACGGATACGATCTTGTAAAGCAGTTGAATATGACGGAACTTAAATATAAACCCCCGGTAATTATTCTCAGCGGCGACATAACCAAATCGATCGAAGAGGAATACAAAGCCATAGGTGTTGAATACATTTTTCAAAAGCCGGTTAATCTCGGCAGCTTCAAGAATGCTTTAGAGAACTCTTTGCGAAAAGCAATTTACACCTGATGCCGGGCGTCATTTCAATTTCAGAACGGCTCCTGTTGTCGGTTCCAATTTGATGTTGCCTCCCAAATTGTAAAGCGGTTTTGTGCCCGCTTTATCTTTATCAGCCAGAACTTCCCATATGCCTTCGGGCAAAGAAAATTCCAGTTCTCGATTAGAATCGGCATTGAATAAAATGATAAAATTTTGATTCCGGTATTTTAATGTGTAAGCTAGACCGAATTGACTCTTCGGGTTATCAAGAAAAGTTATGCCGGAATAATCTGCACGCCGGAATGCATCGTAAGTTTTGCGCAAGCCGATTAATCCTTTGTAATAATCGACAAGGTCTTTGTTTATCTTTGCATGTTTGTAGTTAATGTAGTTTGTTGCATTATCCTTGTTGTATGAATTGTGATCGATCTTGCCGCGGTTTGGATCATCGACGCGCAGATTGTAAGGAATAACTTTTGTGCGCGCAAATTCCTGTCCGGCCTGAATCATCGTAATTCCTTGCGAAGTAAAAAGAAACAGTGCGCCGAGTTTGTTCAGTTTTGATTGAAGCTGGGTTAGCCGGACAAATTTATCGACATCTTTTATAACTTTTTCCGGATCGGTCACGCGTAAACCGATGCGTATGAAATCACCAAACGTGTAGCCGTCGTGAGATTCAAGGTAATTAACCGAATATTCTTTTTTAGAAAAAAGTCCTAACGAATCGCGAAGCAGTGTTCCGTTAACATAGCTTTTAATTCTTTGCGGCGAATTATTACCGTACCAGCGGCCAAAAATCCAGCCAAGACCGCTATCTGGATTTTCGCCTTTGATTCCATTGCGGATTTGATCGTTCCATGCACTCCAGCCATGCTGCGCAACTCCTTTGGGATTATAGGCGCCGCCCCACGGTTCGCACACAAACACAACATTAGGATTAGTTTTTTTTGCTTCGGAAATTATTTCGTCCATCGTTCCGTAATCGATCAAAGTTCCGAGATCGAACCTAAAACCGTCGATGTGATATTCTTTCATCCAGTGCAAAATACTTTCAACAATAAGCCGCCGTACCATCGGTCGTTCGGTTTTCAAATCGTTGCCGCAGCCGCTTTGGGCTACGTAGTTTCCTTTATCGTCCAAACGGAAATAATATTCTTTGTCAATTTGTTTTAAGTTTCCGGTTTCGTATTCCGATAAGTGATTGTACACAACATCCATTATAACTGCAATTCCCTCTTTGTGTAAGGCTTTCACCATCTTCTTGAATCCGTTTATCTGCGATCCATCTTTGCCAATCCACTTATTCCATTTCAGTTTTCTCCAGCTTTCGTTGTAGTAAGCGCACGGTGCAAAAAAGTTTGATGTCATATATCCCCAATAATTTCTCGAGTACGGATTCCATGTGTTGAATTTTCCATCCATCGAATCACGGTATGGAATTTCAATTATGCCCGATTCTTGAGAAGGTAAAAGTTCTACTGCGTTAACACCGAGAGATTTTATATAATCGAGTCCCCCTTTAATTCCTTTTTCTGTTAAACCGCGGTAGGATCCTCGGTATTTTGCACCGGAGGATTTGTCTCCGGTTATGTCGCGGATATGCATTTCATAAATTATCAAATCGCGCCAATCATATTTGAGCCATTGAGTTCCTTCCCAGTCGAACGGTTCATCTTTTATAACAATCGAGCGGCGGGGATTCATATATGTTGTGTATGATGTAACGGCTTTAGCATAAGGATCTACGCAGATCGGTTTGTCCTTGTTCGAAAGATTGTCTCCGGCATGATAAACTTTGTAACCGTAGTATCTGCCGTACAACTCGCCAGCTATTGAAATTTCCCAAACGCCGTTTTCATCTTTTGTGAGTAAATACTCGCTTCCATTTTTTTGCTGCGGCTTGTTAAAGAGGCAAAGTTTCACCTGCACAGCCGAAGGAGCGAATAATCTGAATACAGTTTTACCGTTCTCAACAAACGATCCAAGCTTTTTATCGGAATAAAATTTATCTAGCTCTTTGTATTTATCTGTAAACTGTAATGATTCGGTCGACTTTGATTCGATAAAAATTTCTTTTAGGAACAATTCACTGCCTCTTGATTTATTTAAGGGGATGATTGAAGTAAAAAATAAAATATAGAATGCAATAACTTTGTTTTTCATGGGAAGGTTCATTTTTTGCGATGCAAAATAACAAATAGAAAGAAACTTTCAGAACGATTTTTTTGAAGAGAACAATGCATAACCCGAAGATTGCTTTGTCTCTCGCGATTCATCTCTGAAAGACAAATCATTTTTTGGACTTATTAAATTCTTTTTCTTAGCTTAATGCTGCGTAAGAGAAGTCTAAGACCAACTTTGTACAATTGAAATAAGTTTAATCGAGCGCTATGCATTTATAAAGTGTACTGTGGTACGCTTTGTAATAAGACCCCGGCATATTTTAACGAGAAATAAATAAGTCGTTTTTTTCCGATTCCGTTCAAGTTACTATTAATTGGAAAACACACGGTTTATTATAAAAAATATGATGAGGGTACTATGCAAAAAGCATCACGTCTTTCATTTGTATTATCACTTCTATTGTGGAATATTTCCGCTGCTCAGACAATCGATGATTTTAATTATACCGGAAACTTAACAGACAACGGTTGGTCTGTACATAGCGGAACCACTACTAACCCGATTGCCACAACTACCGGGCTGACTTACACGGGGTATATCAGCAGCGGGATCGGAAATGCCGCGCTAATACAAAATCTCGGGGGCCAAGATGTTAATAAGACAGCGGGAATTGGTCCATATAACACCGATGGCGCCGTAATTTATTTTTCCTTTATGGTGAATGTCACTGAAACTGGTATAAAGAGCGGTGATTATTTTATTCATATTGGTAATCGTGTTAGCGCAAATAGTTTCACATATTTCTGTGCACGTGTATTTGCAAAGGTTTCGGGAAGTGTTGTTAATTTTGGACTCTCTAATACTTCAACCGCAACTTATGGCACGACTAATTTTTCTACCAATACTACCTATCTTCTTGTAGTAAAGTACATAATAAATAATGCTGGCAATGATGAAGTTGATTTATGGGTCTTCTCTTCTGGAGTTCCATCGAGTGAAGTTTTAGCAGGAATTCCGGAAGTGTCCAATACTTCCACCTTAGGTCAGGATATTGTAAATGCAATAGCACTTAGACAGGGGTTATCAACGACTTCCGTTCAGACAATTGTTGATGGAATACGTTTAGATACATCCTGGTCGGCTTTATTATCCCTATCGGATCTTACTACACCTGCTGCTACTGCAGCATCCAACATTACAGCAAATAGTTTCACAGCAAATTGGAGCGCTGTAAACGGGGCAACCGATTATTGGCTGGATGTTTCAACCACATCCGGGTTTTCAACTTTCGTTACAGGCTATAACATGAAAGAAGTTGGAAATGTAACGGGTTTTGACGTAACCGGTCTTGATCCAAACACAACTTATTACTATCGGGTTCGCGCTTCGAACAATACTGGAACAAGTGCAAACTCAAATACAATAACTGTTACAACTTTGTTGGCTGCGCCTGTTGCTGTTGATGCAACAAATATCACAACAACAGGTTTTACTGCAAACTGGAATGCTTCTAACGGTGCAACCAATTATTGGATTGACGTTTCAACAACAGACGATTTTTCGAATATTCTTGCGTCTTACAACAATAAATCAGTAGGAAACGTTACAACCTTTGTTGTAATATCTCTTTTACCGAATACTACTTATTATTTCCGCGTGTGCGCATCAAATAACAGCGGAACAAGTCCGTATTCAAATACAATTACTGTAGTAACAAGTACAACCGGAGTTGATGATTATTTGTTGACCATTCCAACAAAATTTGATCTATCGCAAAACTATCCTAATCCGTTTAATCCGAGCACGAATATTAGCTACAAACTGCAAGCTGCAAGCTACACGACTTTGAAAATTTATGATATGCTCGGTAAAGAAGTTGCAACGTTGGTAAACGAAGAACAACCGGCGGGTACATATCAAATTATTTGGAACGGTACGGATAATTTTGGAAATAAAGTAACAAGCGGCGTTTACTTTTACCGGATAGCTGCCGGAGGCTTTGTTCAAACGAAGAAGATGACCTTGTTGAAATAGTATTTCAACAGAATTGAAACTAAAAAATAGGTGCTCTTAAGCATTTAAATTTTTAACGGGGCAGTTATGAAGAAAGTATTTCTATTTTTTGGCGTACCGTTCATCTTTTTGAATATTGTCAGTGCGCAAACAATCGATGATTTTAACTACGCGGGAAACTTAAACGCGAACGGTTGGTCTACTCATAGTGGAATTGGCTCCAATGTTATTGAAACTACTGCCGGACTAACTTATTCGGGTTATATCAACAGCGGAATTGGCAATGCTGCACTTCTTAAGAATCTTAGCGGTGAAGATGTAAATTACACAGCTGGCATCGGCCCTTACAATAGCAATGGAGCTACAATTTATTTTTCCTTTATGGTAAATGTAACCGAAAGCAGCAATACCAAAAGCGGCGATTATTTTATTCACATGGGAAAGAGAACAAGTGCAACTTCTTTTTCAAGTTTTAGCGCAAGAGTTTTTGAGAGAGTCGTCGGAGGTTCTGTTAATTTTGGCATTTCTAACGCTTCGGTAGCATCTTACGGTTCAACAAATTTTTCTAAGAATACAACCTACCTGATAGTAGTGAAGTACACAATCAATACAAGTGGAAATGATAGAGCCGATTTATGGGTTTTTTCTTCCGGGGTTGTCAATAGTGAAGCAGCAGCAGGTTCACCCGAATTGTCTTCTACTACAACAGCAGGGCAAGATGTAATAGACGCTGTTGCTCTGAGACAGGGATCGCCTTCAAGCTCTGTTCAAACGGTTGTGGATGGAATTAGAGTTGCAGATTCCTGGTTTGTTCTGCTGACATCTCCGCCGGTTGCTACAATTGCAACTAATGTTTCAGCTACAAGTTTTGATGCAAATTGGAATGCAGTGAGTGGTGCTTCCGGGTATAAACTTGATGTTGCTACAGATGCTGCTTTTACAAACATGGTTGCAGGATACAACAACTTAGATGTAGGAAACGTAATAACAAAATCGGTAACAGGATTAACTGCCAGTGTGAAATACTATTACAGGGTGAGAGCTTATAACAGTATTAATGAATCGGGTCTTAATTCAAATGTAAAAACAAATGTTGAAATAGCCTTAACGGGTATTGAAGATGCAGTATTAGCTTATGCAGAGGGAGATCCAACAACCCAAATTACAGCAACGGCTACAGTAACAACAAACTTAACAAATCTTGATGGTGCGGCTATTCAGATAACAGGCAATTATCAAAACGGTGAGGACATATTAAGCTTTACAGATGCAAATGGAATTACCGCAAGTTGGAATGCTGCTACCGGAATCATGACGTTGACGGGCACAACCACTGTTGTTAATTATCAAGCCGCACTAAGAAATGTTGCATATCAGAATACATCACAGAATCCGGGCACATCAAAAAGAATAATAAGCTTTACCGTAACTGGTCTGCTCTTTAATAGCAATACTATAACGAGAGATATATCCATTACTGCGATAAACAATGCGCCGGTACTTGCGGGAATTGAAATTTCTAATCTAAACTATTCCGAAGGAGAGGGTACAAAACCAATTACTTCTTCCTTAACAGTAAATGATGTCGACAACACGACACTGCAGAGCGCCGTTGTACAAATAACAGACGGTTATGTTAATGGTGAAGATATACTTTTGTTTACCGATAGGAGTGGAATTACCGGAACATGGATGGCGGCGACGGGAACATTAAATCTGAATGGTTCAGCAACTGCTGTAAATTATCAGATAGTTCTTCAGAGCATCAGGTATCAAAATGTTTCTCAAAATCCCAATACTTCGGCAAGAACAGTTGGATTTACTGTAAATGACGGTGCTTTGAATAGCAATACAGTTTCAAGAATTATAAATATTACAGCGGTTAACAATCCACCGACCTTAAGTTCCATAGAAACATTTCCGTTCTCTTATCCGGGGGGAGCTACTGCGGTTGCCATTACACAAACCATAGTATTGAATGACCCGGATAATCTTAATATGGTTAACGCTGAAGTTAAAATTGCCGGTCATTATCAAAACGGGAATGACATTTTAGGATTTACAAATCCCGGTCCGGGTGGAATCACTGGGACATGGAATGCTTCTACCGGAACAATTACTTTAACCGGAGTGGCAACAATAGCCAATTATCAAACGGCTTTAAGAAGCGTGAGTTACCAGCATATAGACGAGATTATTCCTGATAAATATATGAGAACAATTACTTTTACGGTAAACGACGGCGCTGTTGATGGCAACATTGTGAGCAGGGACGTTTATCTGGGAAATATGCCGCCAGTCTTGGCAGGAATAGAAACCTATCCTTTAGAATATAAACAAGGCGACGATCCGAAAACAATTACTAACAGAATAACAATTACCGATGATGGAATTCCTGCTTTGCAATATGCAATGGTGAGATTCTCTAACAACTACAATAAGGGGGAAGATGTTCTTAGTTTCAATAATCAAAATGGAATAGTTGGCACGTGGTACCCTCTTCAGGGGGCACTTGTATTGAACCTATCGTCATCATTGGAAAACTATGAAGCCGCACTGAAAAGTGTTACTTACCATAATACCAGCAATACACCAAACAAGCTCCCAAGAACCTTAAACATTATAGTTGGAGATGTTTACTTCAAAAGCAACGAGGTCACCCGTGCAATAAATGTAACTCCAATCTACACGGTTACTCTTATCAATGAACCTAATAACGGCGGAGTTACAACAGGCGCAGGAACATTTGACCCCGGCACTTCTGTTACAGTTACAGCAACGCCGAACACCGGGTATAATTTTGTGAATTGGACCGAAGGAGAAACCGAAGTTTCAACAAATGCAAGCTATACATTCACAATCAATTCCCACAGAACATTAACTGCTAATTTTGCATTGATACAATTCACGGTTACAACAAGTTCTGCGCCTTTCAATGGCGGAACAGTATCAGGAAGCGGAATTTATAATTACGGGACTTCCGTTACTATGGTTGCGGTTCCAAACGATGGATATTCATTTGTCAATTGGACAAGCGGAGGAACAATAGTTTCAACAGCACAAGATTATACATTTACAATTAACAGCAATCGAAATTTGGTTGCTAATTTTATGCTACTGCCTGTATTAACAGTCACACCCGATTTCATTTCCGTTGGTTCTGTTGCCGGAAGCGCCTTGTTTAGTGTATCTAATAGCGGCGGCGGTACGATGGATTGGACAGCAGTATCTAACGTATTCTGGATAAAAATTAAAAGTGGTGCAAGCGGCACTAACAACGGAACTATCAATGTCAGCTATGATAACAACAATAGTGCAACCAGAATCGGAACAATTACAATTACTTCAGCCCGCGTAAAAGGCAGTCCAAAAACAGTTGAGATTAAACAAGGTGAACCGATTACATTTGTTGAAAATCTAAACCTTGGAATTCCGGACGACTTTAGACTCGAACAAAACTACCCCAACCCGTTTAATCCTTCTACAAAAATTAGATACGGTTTGCCAAAAGAAAGTAATGTGGTGTTAACTATCTACAACATATTGGGTGAAGAAATCGCCAGACTTGTTGATGATGTTCATAGTGCCGGATATTACGAAGCAACCTTTGACGCAACTAACTTAAGCAGCGGAGTTTATATCTATCGAATTTCCGCCGGTAATTTCACGCAAATAAGAAAAATGTTGTTAATCAGATAGAATAGTGAATGAGAAATTTTAAGAAGGCATTGTGCACAAGCGGGCTCTTTCATTTTGTAAGTTCTGAAAGAATTACCGCAGAAGCGCTCGCAACATTTAGTGATTCGGCAGTGCCCCGTTTCGGAATTGTAACGAAGATATCTGTTAGTTGTTTCATGCGCTGGCTTGGACCGTTTCCCTCATTTGCAAAAACAACCATCATTTTATCAGCGGCGTCAACCGAATAAACATTTGCCCCATTCAGATTTGCACAGAAAATTTTGTATTCGTTTTTTTTCCAGTTTTCCAGATCATCATAGAAATTTTCTGACTCGTCAATCCGCATATGAAACACAGACCCTGCCGATGCACGGATTACCTTCGGGCTGAAAACTTCAGCACAGTCACCGCTCAAAATAATTTTTTTTATTCCGAACCAATCGCAATTGCGAATTATCGTTCCCATATTTCCCGGATCGGAAATATTTTCAAGAACAACAATGAATTTAGCCTTTGGCTCGAAACGAATTTGTTGTGGTTTACAGAAAACACCTATTACCCCTTGAGGAGTTTTAGTATCGCAAAGTTTTTCGAAATCAATTTGCTTTACTGTCTCAAGCCTTTGCTTCTTTACTAATTCATTATTAAGAAATTGTTGAGATGATTCCCTAAACTGATTTGTCGAAACAATTAATTCGCACGGAAAATTATTCGCCAATGCTTCAATTATAAGCTTGTTGCCTTCCACCAAAAATTTTTCGTATTCTTTTCGATATTTCTTCTGGAGAAGCAAAGA
This sequence comes from uncultured Melioribacter sp., assembly GCA_964595365.1. Classification (GTDB taxonomy): domain Bacteria; phylum Bacteroidota; class Ignavibacteria; order Ignavibacteriales; family Melioribacteraceae; genus Fen-1258. The sequence continues at coordinate 10,007 of CAZQQC010000042.1, read as the reverse complement.
GAGATCTTTAATTTCGTTTTTTGTAAGCATATGAAAAATCAAATCTGTAAAAATAAATATATAGAATTTAGATGAGAGAAGACGAATTGAGAAATGGTTGATTCGAAAAATAAATAGTATTAGATTTGACGCGCAAAAATTTGAAGGATTGCTGCTGGCGTAGCTCAGCTGGTAGAGCAGCTGATTTGTAATCAGCCGGTCGGCGGTTCAAATCCGTCCGCCAGCTCTAAGAAAGCTCGATTATGAATTGTAATCGGGCTTTTTTATTTTCTGAAAATTTGAACTGTCGATTTTTTCCATCCCGCCTTACCCGACGCAAGTCGAGGCAGGTCTTTACATAACTGAGTTTTTTCCTGACTTGTGACAGTATGCCAGAGAAGTAAAAAAAGGTGCAAATATGGTTTGTAATCGATATTTTAAAATCGAAGTGTCATACTAATGTCCAGACAAAATAATGCTTCACATTCGCACTACCAGAACTTCGTCAAAAGCTACAGCTATTCAAATCGTTAAGTACATAAATAGAAAGATGATAATTGTAAAACATATAGGCAGCGCGCATGATAGTAATGAAATAGTCAAGTTAAAAGAAAGAGCAGCCCTGTGGATAGAAAAGAAAAATCAACAACAAACACTTTTCCGGCGAGAATTTAGTAGTTCAGAACCACAACTCAAAGATTACCAGTATGTTGGATTTCGTTACGGTTTGCTCTACGAGTTGCTCTATGGTTTATGCAAGAAGTTTGGATTTCATTACCTAAGAAACAAGCTTTTGTTAGATTTAGTAATTGCACGTGTAATAGAGCCGACATCAAAACTGCAGTCAATAGAATTTCTCAAAACAAGCATGGGCATAGAACATCGACGTGAGTATTTATACCGGCAGCTACCCAAATTTTTTAATCTCAAAGGTATGGTCGAATCAAAGGTTTTAGAAGTAGCAAGAGCAGAATTTGACTTTAATCTTTCGGTTGTTTTTTACGATGTAACTACACTTTATTTTGAGAGTTCATCAACAGACGAACTACGTCAGTGTGGATTTTCGAAAGACAACAAATTCAACCAGCCACAGATTGTCTTAGGACTTATAGTCAATGCCGGTGGATTTCCTATGGGTTATGAGATTTTGGAGGGGAAAAAGTTTGAAGGGCATACTTTAATTCCGGTAATAGTGTCATTTAAGCAACAACATGGCATTGAGAAATTGACCGCCGTAGCCGATGCTGCAATGATTAGTAAAGAGAATATAACGGCTCTCATCTCGGCTAAACTTAGCTACATAGTCGGAGCCAGAGTAGCCAATCTTTCTACAGAGACTATCAAATCGGTAAGCTCCAATCTAATGATGCAAAAGGGTGCAACCATACGCATTCAAACAGAATGTGGCGATTTAGTTTGTGAATTTTCATCAAAGAGATATGCTAAGGATAAACGGGAGATGGAAAACTTAATTACAAAAGCAGAGAAGCTTCTCGAAAATCCGGGCAGCATTAAACGAGCAAAGTTTATTACATCAGAGCACGAGACCTACAAACTAAATGGGGCATTGATAGAAAAGACAAAACTGCTTCTCGGTATCAAGGGCTACTACACTAATTTGCCGAAATCTGGGGTGAGCGATCAACTGGTTATAGACCATTATCATAATCTTTGGCATGTAGAGCAAGTTTTCCGAATTACAAAAAGTGATTTGCAGATACGCCCTATTCATCACTTTAACCAAAGGATGATCGAAGTTCACATCTTGATTTGCTTTATGGCATTAGCTATTTGCAAATATTTGGAAATGAATCTCCCCGCCGCAAGCAGCGGGGTATCTAATTGATAATTTTTTTTGCAAAAAAGTTGTAACCCACGACGCAGGCGTCGGGGAATTAGTGATTAAAATTATCTGTATGAACCAAAGTTTTCTTTCAACCAGCCGACGAACCAACTAGTTCTGTCTAATGAACTAAAAATTCTTCAGCGTAAATTTTGGTTTAATAATCCAATGTATAATTAGTTGATGAATTTTCTTTTGTATGCAATCAAAATGGTTTGCAAAAGCAGAGTTAAGATTTGTGTGAAGATATGTGAACGATACGGCAGGCAAATTCTTGTATGAAGCACGAGGATCACCTGCAGTGTTATGCTTGTTAATGTCGAAGAGTTCTTCAGGGGAAAAACGTAAATGATTATTCTCTTCCTCTAATTGAAAAATTTCTCCTGAACGGTTCTCGTTATCCATATAGGAAGATTTATTTTTCCGCAACTAATGTTTCTATGCAAAGTGCAGAGGAGAGAAGATTATATTAAAGTTTTCTTTCCGGTAAAAAATTAGAGAATAATAATTTCTTAATCAACCTTTATAATTCCTAAAACGTTCTTATTTTGAAGTGAAAAAAATCGGGCTAAAGAAAATAAATGACCAAAAGAACTTTTCTCTTTTTATTTGTCGTTATTTTGTTCGGTTCTTGCTCAAAAAAAAATGAACAGAACGATTCAAGAAGTGTTAGGGTAAAAGATGATCTAGGCATTGAAATAGCTTTCAATAAAATTCCGCTACGAATAATAACGCTTGCGCCTAATCTAACAGAAATGATTTATGATTTAGGATTAGGAAATAGACTTGTCGGCAATACTTCATATTGTGATTATCCCGATTCCGCGCGTACAGTTGAAAAGATTGGTAACATGTTGACATTCAATTTTGAAAAAATTGTAACGCTTAGACCCGACATGGTCTTTATTACCGTTGAAGGTAACACGAAAGAGACTTATGATAAGTTCCGCGAACTAGGAATTAAAATTTTCGTTTCGAATCCCCGCAACTTTGCAGGTATTAAAAAGACTTATCTTGATTTTGGAAAGATTTTTAATATTGAAGAGAAGGCAAAAAGAAAAATTGCCGTGTGGGATTCTATCGTTACAAAATTGTCTCGCGAATCAAAAAATTATCCGGGCAGTACCGCGATGTTTTTGATTGATACCAAACCCGTAATGCTTGCCGGCAAACAGACATTCATAAATGAATATTTGCAAATTTGCGGATTGAAGAATATAGCTACTGATTCACCGTTGAATTACCCCATGTTTTCACGAGAAGAAATTTTAAGACGTAATCCGGATTATATTATCTATCCCAAGGGAAACAACGAAGATTTTTCAAGCTTACTAAAAGTTTATCCTGAATGGAAAAATTTGAAAGCTGTAAAAAATCATCATGTTTTTTTTGTTGATCGAAATTTATTTACGAGACCGGGGCCGAGATTTGTTCAAGCGGTAAGTAATTTATTTAACCTTCTTCATCCCAGGGCAAAGTAATATCACTCTCCTCCGCAATAAAAAGCATTGCACATTTATCGCCTTTGAATTTTCCTGTTTCTTTGCACCTTTTGTATCGCTCTTTAATTTTTTTGATGTCGATCTTCTTGCCGGTTAACCCGAATAACTCCAATTCTTCGCCGCACTGGGCACAAAAAATTATGTTCTGCTTCAAAGACTTATCCTTTCTATGAGTGAATTTCTGTCTCTTCATGGTCAACTTCCTTCGGCGTCCAATCCATTCCTTCACACGGAAGATTCTTCATCGAAGGATGTTCATCGTGCAGCAAACATATTACAGCAGACGGATCGAAAAAATTGCACGATGAGCAAAGAGTCTTCTCAATTATTTCTTTGTTTTCCTGAAGCCATAATCTATATTGAATGGTTGCCGGATGAATTATAATTCCATAGATCGATAGTATTCCCAGCCACCACCAATATCTGTATTCCATCACACCGTAAAGGAACCACAAAGACGGAATAAGAATTGCTGTTCGAATTATTCCCCAAAATATTATTACACCCATAACCTGCCTTCTAACTGCCGGAAATCTAAATATTGTTTCATGCAGTGTCAAACCGAAATTAGTAACTTACCTTAAACCGCATTGCCCATAAATAAAGTAACCCAAAGAGATTTGGGAAGAAACGGTTTGATAAACCGTGAAAAATTAAAATTGCAAAACGAGTATTTTCTCTAAAACGACAGAAATTCGTTTGTTAAGCCCGAACCTTGCGTAACATCCGTAAGTAATTACATCCTCAAATTGATTTTAGTGCAGGCAAAATATAACTTTCGTTTGAGTTTTAATAATGACTTAATTCAAAATTAGCGGAAAACATTTGAACGAACAACAGAAGGCGGAACCACAAAACACGCAGAATCAACCTCAGACTCAGCAGGAACAGGCATCCCAGCAGCAACCGCAACAGAAAAAACATTATAGAAGATATTATCATAAAAAAAATTTCCGGCCGAGACAGCAGGAAAAATCACAGCAACAACAGCTTCCGATCCAGAAATTCACTTTTAAAAAGGTCTCTATTGTAGTTCCGTTTTTCGATGAAGAAGAATCGTTGCGACCGCTTTATAATGAAATCAGGAAAAGCGTAAAAGGAATTTCTTCCGATTACGAAATTGTTTTTGTCGATGACGGCAGTAAGGATAAATCGTTAAGTATTGTTAAAGACCTGGCGAGGATAGATAATAAGGTTCATTACCATAGTTTTCAATCGAACTACGGTAAATCTGCCGCATTGCATGTTGCGTTCAAAAACGTAACGGGTGACGCCGTTATAACCATGGACGCAGATCTTCAAGATGACCCTGCAGAAATTCCAAATCTTCTAAGAAAGTTGGAAGAAGGCTACGATCTTGTTTCGGGCTGGAAAAAAAAGCGGTACGATCCGTTCATTAAAAAAATTTCATCGCGGTTTTTTAATTACATTACACGGATTTTTTCTCGTGTCAAGATTCACGATTTTAACTGCGGGTTAAAAGCATATCGCAAACAAGTTGTTCAGGGAATAAATGTTTACGGGGAACTGCACCGTTATATTCCAGTACTTGCCGCATGGAAAGGATTTTCTATTTCGGAAGTTGTTGTAAAGCATCATCCGCGTCGATACGGAAAAACAAAATTTGGAATTACCCGCTTCTTCAAAGGTTTCGTCGACCTTATTACCGTTATCTTCACAACCCGTTACATAAAACGTCCGATGCATTTGTTCGGATTTTTCGGGTTTCTTGCTGCGTTAGCCGGAATTATCATCAATATCTTTTTAACATACGAACTATTCTTTATCAAACCTCATCCTCCTATAACTAACAGACCGGTTTTCTTCCTTGGAATTCTACTGATAATCGTTGGCGTGCAATTTTTTGCGATCGGTTTATTAGGAGAGATCATGGTACACAATTTTCAGCGCGAAGACGAATACGTTACAAAAGAGAAAAAGTAACCGCGTATCAAAGTATCAAATAAAAAATTGTTTCATCGTTTTTTTTTCGGATTTGCACTGTACTTATTTCTTTTTTCTTTATGGAATCGGTTTTCTTTTTTTCCTATCCCTATGCGGAATTTCTTCCTGCGTATAAAATTTTCCGTGTCTAAACTTTTTTCTCTTTTGAATTTTCTTTCCTTAAAATTTCTGCTGTGATTGTGCCAGCTTCTGTCTTTCTCTTTTGACTGAGATACCTCCAGAGTAATTTTTCTTTTTCTATATTCTTTATTTGCAAACGACTTCAGGATCGACTCCTTGAATTTCGAATCTGCTTCGAAAAAAGAAAATGTTTTCAGAATTTTAATTTCACCGATTTCAATATCCCGAATGCCGGTGAAGTCGCTAATCAGCCCCATTAATTCTTTCGGCTTCAGGTCGTCAAGTTTGCCAAGGTTAATAAAAAAACGCGTGAATCCTTCAACAGCCTCTTTACTTCTACCACCCGGTTTCGATTCTTCGGGAACATTTAAGTCCGGCGTGTTCTTGTAGTAATCAAGAAATCTATTGAACTCGACCGAAACAAATTTTTTGATCAGCTCTTCTCGCTCCAGCCATTCAAGTTTTCTGTAAATGTCTGCAAGAAACGGTTCGATCTCGGAGGAATCAACTTCAACTTTTTCCATTTTATCAATCAGATGGAACAGTTGTTTTTCGCAGACTTCTTTTCCAAGCGGAACATGAGCAAAAGTAAATTTCTTGTTTAGCCGTTTTTCAATTTCGTGAAGTTTATTTTTTTCTTTAAGGTTGGCAATTACAATTTATGTTCCGGTTCTTCCGGCGCGCCCGGTTCTTCCGCTCCTGTGCGTGTAGATTTCCAGTTCTTCGGGAAGATTGTAGTTTATGATGTGGGTTAAGCTGTCAACGTCAAGTCCGCGTGCTGCAACATCTGTTGCAACAAGCAGCTGCAAATGTTTAATGTGGAATTTGTTCATCACAATATCGCGCTGAACCTGGCTTAGATCGCCATGAAGTGCATCGGCGTTGTATCCGTCTTTGATCAGCTGCTCCGAAACTTCCTGCGTTTCCTTTCTTGTCCGGCAAAAAATTATTCCGTAAATCTCCGGATGAAAATCAACGATTCGTTTCAATGCCAAATATCTATCACGAGCATGCACCAAATAACAAATGTGATTTACATTTTCTGCGCCGGCATTCTTTTTCCCGATTGTAATCTCAACCGGATTATTCATATACTTATTAGCAATCGAACGAACTCCGGACGGCATAGTTGCAGAGAACAAAAGAGTATTTTTTTCGGGTGGAGTTTCATCAAGAATTGCTTCGAGCTCGTTACGGAATCCCATGTTAAGCATTTCATCGGCTTCGTCCAGAACTACAATTTGAACACTGGCGAGATCGATTATCCCTCGATTTATTAAATCAACTAGTCTTCCCGGCGTGGCAGAAATAATGTGAGCTCCTTTTCTAACCGACTGAATTTGCCTTTCGATACTTGCGCCGCCGAACACCGGAACAATTCTTACATCGGGCAAATATTTTGCAAACGTCGAAAGATCATCCGCAATCTGAATACAAAGTTCGCGGGTAGGGCTCAAAATCAAAAACTGTATTTTTCGAATTGAAGCATTAGTTTTCTGAATCAGTGGAATTCCAAACGCTGCGGTTTTTCCTGTACCCGTTTGGGCTAGTGCAATTATGTCCTGAATATCACTCTTTAATAAAAGTGGAATAACCTTTTCCTGTATCGGTGTTGCATGTTCAAATTCAATTTCTTCGATTGAACCAAGGATTTTTTCATCCACACCCAGGTCTTTAAACAACATCATCACGCTTCCTTTTTGTATAACGAAATATATGCTTTAATTCAGCGACGTAGGAGATTAAATGCAATAGCCAGGATCTCCACCTAATTTTCAAATTATCCATTGAAACATCTGAAAAATTTAAAAATGCCATTCCGAAGAAACTACGCGGCTGATAAATCTTACCGGGGTCAGAGATTTCTCTCCCGATAATTCGATAGCGCTGCAGCAAGTTCGGTCGAACCGTTCGGTATAGGTATCGAAATGACAAACGATATTTTTCAGAAGTCTCCTATTCTAACTGATGTTACACAAGGCTTGGGTTTAACAAGTGAATTTTTGTTGTGTCGGAGATATTTGCTTTACAGTTATATTTTTTCATTGTAGATCAACCCTTGTGTAAGATGAGTATTCTAAATAAAAATTCTTATTTTTCGACCAACTTAAAGGATTGGTTCGAATGAAGTATCATCTCGTTTCCGGTGCTTGCGGATTTGTGGGCAGAAACACGGTAAAACAATTGTTAAAACGTACCAATGACAGCGTGATTATGATTGATGATCTTTCCGTTGGGACCCATCCGTCAACATGGCTTCAGGATACAACGGCCAAGAAATTCAAAGACATTGAAATTTTCGGCAAAGACGAACGGCTGTTTTATTGGAAGATGGATTTCAGAAAATTTCTTAATAAACTTCAAGAAAATTCCAGATGGCTCGAGCATAATTACGGATTGAAAATAGAAAGATTTGTGGATGCATTTCATTTTGCAGCAATCGTAGGCGGTCGCGCAAAAATCGAAGGTGATCCGATGGCTATTGCACTCGATCTTTCAATCGACGCCGAATTTTTTAACTGGGTCGCTAAAGCTAAACCGGAACGTGTTATGTATCCAAGTTCCAGTGCGGCATATCCAATCAATATGCAGACCGAAAGCGGTGCAGTTGCTCTGAAAGAAAATGATATTAATATAGATAGCTATACACTTGGCATGCCGGATCTAACTTACGGCTGGACAAAAATGACTGGAGAATTTTTAGCTAAGATTGCCGCAAAGAATTATGGAATTTCGATCGTTTGCATCCGTCCTTTTTCTGGATATGGCGAAGATCAGGATTTGACTTATCCCGTTCCAGCGATTGCGGCGCGCGCTGCACGAAAAGAAAATCCATTCGAAGTTTGGGGAACAGGCAGGCAGGGAAGAGATTTTGTTCACATTGACGATGTGATAGACTGCATGTTCCTCGCTATGGATAAAATTCATGACGGAACTGCAATAAACATTGGTTCGGGCAAGCTCACATCATTTATCGATCTCATAAAACTTTTTAGCAAGTTTGCCGGATATAATCCAACAATCAAACCGTTAGTTGATAAACCAATGGGCGTTCATTCACGTTACTGCGATATGAGTTATGTAAAAGAGAAACTTGGCTGGCAATCCAAAATTTCTTTGGAAGAAGGGATGAAACGGGTATATGATGTTGCAGTGAAAAATGCGAGACGTGAAAAGCGAAAGGTAAAATGATTCCGGCAAGAAACAAAAAGTGAAATGTGAAAAAACGAGCTTATAAAATTCTTGATTCGTAATTATAAATTCTAAATTGATGAAAAAGATTGTAATCTTTGGTCCCGGTCCGCAATTTAAAGGGGGAATTGCAAATTATACGGCGTCGCTTGCAAAAGCGTTGTATAAACTCGGCGCAGAAGTTCATATCGTATCGTGGACCCGGCAATACCCATCAATCATTCCGCGCGATTTTATAGACCGCTCCAGTAAAAAAAATCTTTTGGAAGAAACCAGCATAAAAGTTGAATACGTAACCAACTATAATAGTCCGTTTTCATGGAAGCGGACTGTATCAACAATAAAAGAGATTAATCCCGACATTACGATTTTCCAGTGGGCAATCGCCGTTCAGGGTTTGCCGATGGGATTTATTGCAAAGAGATTGAAGCAGGTATACGAATGCGAAATTATTTTTGATCTTCATGTAGTTACGCAGAAAGAAGGAAGTGCTATCGATAAAGCAATGTTACACTATGCACTTTTAAAACCGCACACGTTTATTGTTCATTCTCTCAAAACATTTGATGAACTGAAAAAATTTTTCCCAAATCGGTCTTACCTCCTCTATAGCGAAAACCAAAAACGGCTTGATCACAAATCACCAATAACTAACAACAAACAACAGATTATAAAACTCTACCATCCTGTGTACAACATGTTTACCCCCGACCCGAACTTTGACAAAGAAAAAGCGAAGCGAGAACTTGGTCTGCGCAAACATGTTTTTCTTTTCTTCGGATTCATCCGTAAGTACAAAGGTTTGCATCATGTGATTGCGTCTTTTGCAAAACTTGCAAGGGAACGCAATGATGTTTCGCTTCTCATAGTCGGAGAATCGTTCTGGAACACGCTTGATTCGAAAAAATTGTCGACAAAAATTAAGCAGAGTCTGTTCGGCGCGGTTAAGAAAATTTTGATTCGCAAAGCCGACAACGAAAGAGATTACCATCCGCTCGAATTGATTGACCAATTTGGCATTCGCGATCAAGTTGTAGTTGTGAATAGGTACGTTGGCAATGAAGAAGTTTACAAATATTTTCAAGTGACGGACTGCAATGTTTTGTTTTATCTTGTTGCTACACCTTCAGGCGTTGACTCTATGGCTTACAACTTTAAGCTGCCAACTATTGCAACAAGAGTCGGGCATTTTTCCGAAACAATAAAACACGGCTATAATGGATACTTAGCCGAGCCGGACAATATAGATGCGATGTATTCGGTGATGAAAGAATTTCTAAATAATCCGATTCCGCGTGAGCGAATTGAAGAACAAGCCAGAAATATGAGCTGGGAAAATTACGCTAAAACAATATTAAATCTGTAACTTTGTATTTTCTGCGACTTCTTTGCAATCTCTGCGTTAA
>CAZQQC010000041.1:0-20734 GCA_964595365.1 uncultured Melioribacter sp. | reverse complement strand
CTATCATTCCTTATTTATTTTGTATTCAGTTTATTACAAATTTAATCTAAGATTACTACAAATTAAAAAAGATTTATTTTCTACATAAGAAGGTTAGAAACAAAAGCAGTTTAACGCTACATACCAATTAGTTATATTTCGTTTGTAAATGAACCGCACGAACTAAAAATGAAGAGTATGAAAATAATTACAGGTAACAAATCCGGATTAACGAAATTCGAATTTCATATTGCTAAAAGCATAAGAAAAAAATATGACGTTGATGAAGAACTATTTTCTATCAGCGGAAACGTAGTATTAGCTGATTTCAAAAGTGTGCGTCTATTCGTTCAAAAGTTAAACGCAAAACGGGAGGCAAAAGACCGGGTTACGAACGGACAAGTTAACGCCGCCGGATTGATGGATGAAATTTATCATTATCTTTTTCGATTGTACGAAACACACGTAAACCCCGGTGTATTTGATAAAGCCGTTAATCATCTCTACCAAACTGTTGGCGAAGAGAACACGCGCAAAGTTTTGTTCGAATTTGTTTCACTCTTTCCTCCGACTACAGTTTACAAAGATCATGTTAGTGTGTTCAATTATTTGAATTCATTTTCTGCCGATCGGTCGAACGTACAAATTACGTTAGAAGAATTAATCCTCCTTTACATTGCAAATTTTAATCCGGCAAATAAAAAACTGATCGAATTGTTCGACCAAGATTATTTTTCCGACAAAGAACTTTACAAACGGGTATTGGCAGAACTTGATCTGTTTTTCCAGAATGAAAAAAAGTTTGGTCCATATAACCAGGATATTTTTTTGCTGTTTAAGACACCGATATTGAATCACCCCGACAGCATTGAAGCTCAGCTCGATTTTATTCGCGAAAAATTTGGTATTCTGTTAGATGAAAAATTTTTGAAGCGGTTGTTGAGCAGCAAAGATTTGATGAAAGAAGATTTTCTGCTTGAAAATTTTGGCGGCGGCGGAGCTCCGACAGTTGTGCCTCAATACAAAGGCAATATGGGCGATGCAGATTTCTTGATGCTTGGCAAATCCGGTTACAAGTATGCATTTGATAGCACAAAGGATTATTATGAGCCCGAGAGATTCACCCGTGATACCGACTGGATGCCGCGAGTAGTTATTATTGCTAAAAATACTTACGTATGGTTGGACCAGCTTTCGAAAAAATATGGGCGGTATATCAAAACTTTAGATCAAATTCCGGATGAAGAACTTGATCAACTTGCACGCTGGAATTTTACCGGACTCTGGTTGATCGGTATTTGGGAACGAAGTAATGCATCAAAAAGAATAAAACATATCATGGGGAATATTGATGCCGTTTCTTCAGCGTATTCATTGTACGATTATCAAATAGCCATGGATCTTGGCGGAGAAGATGCTTACAACAATTTGAATGCACGTGCACACTCCCGGGGAATTCGTCTTGCTAGCGATATGGTTCCGAATCACACCGGAATTTTTTCCAGGTGGGTTGTGGAACATCCGGAATATTTTATTCAATCTTCTTATCCGCCTTTTCCGAATTACAGTTTTACAGGTCCAAATCTTTCCGAAGATCCTTCGGCCCAATTGAGAATAGAAGACGGTTACTGGAACAGAAAAGATGCAGCTGTTGTATTTCAAAGAATCGATAACAGAACCGGCGAGCACCGTTACATTTATCATGGCAACGACGGTACAAACATGCCGTGGAATGATACTGCACAACTGAACATGATTCGCAGTGAAGTACGTGAAGCTGTAATACAAAAAATATTTGAAGTTGCAAGAAAATTTTCCATCATACGTTTTGATGCTGCAATGACTTTGACGAAACGACACTTTTCCCGTCTCTGGTATCCCGAACCCGGACGCGGGGGAGATATACCGTCGCGTTCAGATCATGCGATGACAAGCGAAGAATTCGACCGCGTTTTCCCGGAAGAATTTTGGCGGGAAGTTGTTGATAGAATTAATTCTGAAATGCCGCATACACTTTTACTTGCCGAAGCTTTTTGGCTGATGGAAGGTTATTTTGTAAGAACACTCGGAATGCACCGCGTTTACAATTCTGCTTTCATGCACATGATGATGAAAGAAGAAAATGCGAAGTACCGCGATCTGATTTCGAATACTCTTGAATTCGAACCGGAAATCCTAAAACGGTATGTAAACTTTATGAGCAATCCCGATGAAGAAACAGCGATTAAGCAATTTGGTACAGAAGATAAATATTTTGGTGTGTGTGTATTGATGGTAACCTTGCCCGGCCTGCCGATGTTTGCTCACGGACAGATAGAAGGTTACACGGAAAAATACGGTATGGAATATCAGCGCGCTTACTATCATGAAACACCGAATCAATGGCTTGTCGATCGCCATGTGCGCGAAATTTTTCCGCTGATGAAGAAACGTTATCTATTTAGCCAGGTTAACAATTTCTGGCTGTTTGATTTCTTTGACAACTACGGCAATCCGAATGAGAATGTTTTCGCATATACAAATAGCGAATATGGTGAACGTGCACTGGTTTTGTTCAACAATAAGTATGAAAATGTTTCTGGAAAAATATTTCGCTCATCACCAAAACTTGTTAGCAACAACAATGCCGGTAAGCAGAACGAAACAAGAACAATTTCTGAAGCACTTGAAACAAATACATCGTCAAAATATTTTTACATTTTCAGAGAACATATTTCCAACCTGGAATATATAAGATCGGGCAGCGATATCTCGCGCAATGGATTTTCTGTTGAGCTCGGTGCTTTTAAATACCTCGTTTATATGAATTGGCGGGAAGTATACGATTCCGACGGTACTTGGAAAAAGTTATCCGGCAAACTTTCCGGCAGAGGCGTTCTGAATATGAATCGTGTACGACAGGAAATGCTGCTTGAGCCTGTCCATACCGTTTTCGAAAAAATGTTTGATGAGGACTCTGTAAATGAATTTATAAAAACGTGTATCTTCGATGAAACGGACAAGAACAAAATAAAATTCGTAGAGAAAAAATATTCGAAACTGCTGAAAGCCGTAGTTAAGCATTTTGATTTAACGGTAGAGATCGAATCGGTTATCGAATCTTTCGAAGAACAGATTGTTTCTGTTCGCAAATTGAACCGTCTACTTGATTATAATTATGATCTTGAAAAGAATCCTGCTTTCGCTTCGGTTCATAAGTCGGTTCGTGTTTCGCGCAATACTAACTATTATGAAAACTCTATCATTTTTATGCTATGGTTGATTATCTCGAATATGAAGGGATTATTTGCCAAAAAGGGAGCTGTCAATCAACAGAATTATGCCGAAGCGTTGTTGTTAGATACGCCGGTGAAAAAGATTTTGCAAAAACTGGGCAAGAGTGATTTCGACATTTATCGCTGTATAAACTCGCTGAATATTTTTATGCAACATACCGATGAAATACCGGATGTCTTTAAGGATGAAAAGAAAGAAGTTCCTGCTGCAGACAATAGTTCCGGGAACGCTCTGTTGACGCTGCTAAATGATGGAAACGTTCGGATGTACCTCGGCGTAAATCAGTACGAGAATGTTTGGTATTACAGCAAAGAAAACTTTGAAGAATTGCTTGAGTGGTTATTTACTTTGTCCGGCTTGTTGTTGATGAAAGCTAAAGGCATGTCGAAAAAGAAAGATTATTTTGAAAAGAAATCAAAGGAGTTTCACAATAGTTATTTGTGTTTTCAAACGCTCGTTGATGTTGCCAGGCAGTCCGGCTACAAAATAGAACGATTGAAAGATTTGTTAGGAAATAAGAAAGCAACCAATTAGAAACCTCATTTTCAATTTATAAGAATAATCTGTTGTTGATTACGTTAGTTTTATAAAAACGAAATCTGATGGCATTAAGACTTTAACGAAAACTAAAACACATGTTAAATTGCACATGCTGAATGCGAAAAGATGGAAAAGGATTCTGCTCTAAGTGAAGTTATAGAATTGCTTGCAGATAATGTGGATTGAGAGAAGCGAAGAAAGTCCTCAGCAAAACATTAACATTAGAACGGTATATAAAGAAACGTGGTTTATAAAATTCTTGTTAAACCATCTGTATCCGAAGAGTTGAATGCATTGCCTATCAAAGAAATTGAAAAAATCTCTTTGCGCTTAACACATTTGCAAATTAATCCCTCTCCGAACGGTGTTTAAAAGTAAAAATATCAGGGAGACTGCTGAATTCTTTGCGGGGATTATAGAATCCTTTATGAAGTTGATGATAAAATATGAACAGTAAATATTTGCCGGATAAAACACAGAAAAGAAGTGTACAGACGATAGATACACGATTCAATTTAGACCGGCTTTTTCTTTTTCAATTTCTTCAGCTAACATTTTGTTGATTGCCGCCGCAGCTCGTCTTCCTTCTCCCATTGCAAGAATTACCGTGGCAGCTCCTAACACAATATCTCCACCGGCAAAAATTCTATCTGTCGAAGTTTTCTGTGTCTCATCGACCAAAATGTTTCCCCACCTGTTAACTTTTATTTCGGGTGAAGTTTGGCTTATTAACGGATTGCTTCCGTTGCCGATAGCAACTATAACCGTATCAACATTAAGAACAAACTCACTGCCGGGAACAGCAACCGGTCGCCTTCTTCCGCTTTCATCCGGCTCGCCGAGTTCGTAGCGCAAACATTCCATAGCTTTAACTTTGCCATTATCATCGCCTAAAATTCTTTTTGCATTTTGAAGAAAATAAAATTCAATTCCTTCTTCTTTGGCGTGTGCGACTTCTTCTTTACGTGCTGGCATTTCTTTTTCGGTTCTGCGGTAAACCACATAAACATTTTCGGCACCGAGGCGCTTTGCCATTCTTGCAGAATCCATGGCAACGTTTCCGCCGCCGAGCACGGCAACGTTTTTAGAAGTATAAATCGGCGTGTCAGCTTTCCCTTTTTCAAACGCGCGCATCAAATTAGCGCGTGTTAAATATTCATTTGCGGAAAAAACACCAACAAGATTTTCACCTTCGATTCCCATGAACAAAGGGAGCCCGGCGCCGGTGCCTACAAACACCGCATGATAACCATCTTTGTTTATCAAGTCCATCAATTTGCGCGTACGCCCGACAACAAAATTTGTTTTCATCTCGACGCCCATTGCTGTAAGCGTTTCAATTTCTTTGTCGATGATGTTATTAGGCAAACGGAATTCCGGAATTCCGTATCGAAGTACGCCGCCTAATTTGTGGAATGCTTCGAATATTGTTACGTGATGGCCTTCGCGTCTGCAATCGGCAGCAACAACCAATCCTGCCGGACCGCTTCCAACGATGGCAACTTTTTTCCCTGTTTCCGGTTTAACTTCGGGTACTGCAATTTTTCCGGTCGAGCGTTCCCAATCTGCTATAAATCTTTCCAGCCGTCCGATGGCAACAGATTTGTCTACATCTTTCAAAGCTTTGCCTACAGCGCAGTTTGACTGGCACTGGGTTTCTTGCGGACAAACTCTGCCGCAAATTGCAGGAAGCAAACTTGCTTCTTTGATTACATCGGCTGCATCTTGAAATTTTGCATGCGCTATATGATCTATGAATCTTGGAATATCAATTTTAACCGGACAATCTTCGACACAAGTTTTTTTAACACACTGCAAACATCGCATTGCTTCTATTCGTGCTTGATCCATCGTGTAGCCCAGTGCAACTTCGTCCAGGTTATGACTTCTAACTTCGGGATCCTGCGCAGGCATTTCTTGAGCGGGAATTTTGGTCCGCTCTTTGGCTTTTATGTCGTCAATCCGGGAAACATAATCTGCAATTAGTTTTTTGGCATCGTTCGATAATTCTTCTAAAGTACGAAAGTTCATCGCAGCGCCTCCTTTTGCCTGATTTCAGCTTCGAGGTAACAGTTATGCGCTGCGCGTTCGAATTCTTTGTATGAATTTAATCGTGTCATCATGTTATCGAAATCAACTTTGTGTCCATCGAACTCAGGACCATCGACACAAACGAATTTTGTTTCTTTACCAATATTTACACGGCAACCACCGCACATTCCAGTGCCATCTACCATAATAGTGTTGAGTGATACTTGTGTAAAGATTCCAAACGGCCTCGTTGTCTCCGAACAAAACTTCATCATTATAGGCGGACCTATTGCAATGACCATGTTTGGTTTCGGATTCCGTTCGCAGACTTCTTTGAGAGGCGCGGTAACCAATGCTTTACTGCCATAACTTCCGTCATCTGTGCAAAGAATAAATTCGTCGGCTATCGATTTCATTTCTTTTTCAAGTATGATTAAATCTTTTGTTCGTGCACCGATAATTATTATAACATTATTACCGGCTTTCTTTAATGCATGGGCAATGGGATGAAGGGGTGCAACGCCTATACCGCCGCCTATGCATACTACTGTACCGAAATTTTCGATATGCGTAGGACGGCCGAGCGGACCGACTAATGTTGGAATATCATCGCCTTGATTTAATTCCGAAAGCATTGTTGTGCTTTTTCCTACAACCTGAAAAATAATTGTGATGCTTCCTTCTTTCATGTCGGCATCAGCAATAGTAAGCGGAATTCTTTCACCATAATCCTCATCTACCTGAAGAATAATAAATTGACCGGGGCTTCTTTCTTCTGCAATAAGCGGAGCGTGAAGCCTCATCAGAAAAACATCCTTACTCAACTGTTTCTTGAAAAGTATTTTACTCATCATTTACCTTTTGATTGAACGGTTGGTGCCAAAATTAATTATTCCTGTTTGAAAAAAAAAAGATAATTCCCTAAAAATTCTTTCGGTAAAAATTTAAAATAGTTTTTGGTGCCGTAGTTTATTAATTGAGGGCAATTCTAATTGAGAGTGGAAAATCAAACGTTACACGGGACGGTTCATTTTTCTCGTGTGTTTTCGAAACCCATCTTCCTACAAAATAACCGATTGCCGCTCCTGCTATAACGTCGGAAGTCCAATGCATGTTCTGGTAGACTCGCGAGCCAAGGGTAAATAGAGCAGGTAAGTAAACTAAAATTTTCAACAATTTCGAATCTGTATTATTAGCAAGCACTGTTGATAACGAAAACGCAAGCGTAGCATGGCCGGATGGGAAAGAATGATAATCGTCATTAAAGAATGTGAACGGTTGGAATGCATAACTACCTTTATCTGTAAATGGTCTTGCCCTGCCAATTACAATTTTTAGAATTGTTGTAATAGCACCGGCATACAAAACGGTTTGAACTGTTTCGAAAGCAATTCTTTTTGCAGGTTGATTATTTGCAAAGTAGCCGTACAAGCCGAAACCGCCTGCAACTATAGCTGCGGGATAAATTTCACCGTAAAATTTTCCTGCTTTAATCGGGAAAGAATTTACGTATGACCGATCTTTAAGCACGGCATCTTTTATCGGTTGATCGATCTGTGTTACTGCCAAAACAGCTGCACTTCCGATGCCCAGTTTCAGCCAGTCGTTGCTTTCCCAATGAAACGGTTGCTGCACAAATGTTAACGATTCATTCCAGAACTGATTGAAATTATATTTGTTTTGTGCTAAAAGATTGCCGGATAGAAAGAACGGCATCACTGAAACAAAAATTAGGGAATGTAGATATGGTTTTATATTCATCTTTTGTTGGCAGAGTATTTAATAATTTCGGCTTTCTCCATGGTAATTAAACCTCCGCAATTAGCTTCTTCAAAAATTTGTTGAACTGTAGGAATAAAATCTTCAATCTTTTTTTGTTCGTCAACGATTTCGATTACTAACGGTAAATCTTCGGACATCTCTAAAAATTTTGCTCTGTGAATTCTGCTGTTACCACCGTACCCCATAATTCCTTTGTAAACCGTAGCACCGGCAAGGTTTTGTTTTCTTGCCTCGCTAACAATTTTTTCGTAAACAGGCACATGAGAAATTATGTCGGTCTCGCCGATAAAGATTCTTAATAATTTTGCTTCGCCTTCAATTTTCATTGATTACCTCGTTACTATGTAAGCGATATAAATTCCTGCAAAGGTAGACAATACATTGATTAAAATATTTAATCCTGCAAGAAGAAATTCTGCATCTCTAATGAGATTGAAAGTCTCAAGCGAAAATGTAGAAAATGTAGTCAATCCTCCGCAGAAACCAACGCCAATGAATAATTTAACCGTTGGGTTTATAAGACCTTTTTCATCCCAGCCGAAAATCATTAGTCCAAGAATGAAACTTCCGATGATGTTAACTAACAAAGTGCCGAAAGGGAAGAATAGTGGAAGATGCTTTGATGCATAAGACGAAAGCAAGTATCTGAAAATGCTTCCGAGTCCTCCGCCTATAAAGACGACAAAAAATTTTATCAAATTTTCCTCTAAGCCCGCGATGAATTACACAAATATAAGTTTTTAACAGAAGGTAAAAAAAATCTTGGCGGTCGTGACTATTTAGGCTTCTCGCAAGTCTAAATTTGTAAAACTAAGGGTGAAACAAAAGTTTGAATGGCATATCTTTTTGCTCATGCTCTTGCTTTTCTCTTTATCTTGCTCTTTCTCTTGGTCTCACTCTTTATGTTGATGCATCCCTTAATGCACTACTTTCTCAATTGGAAAAGATTCTATTTTTAGCTACCTTTTGGACGTATTTGAATGATTGACAGTAACTAAAACACAAATTATTTGCGGTGTTAAATGAAAATTGATTGGAATACTTTTAAAAGTAAAACTCTCAACATAACTATGCATGAAAACTACGGTGTTGTTTACGGAAGCGAGAAAGGAGATTATCCTACTTTTTACGAAATAGTTTTTAAAACCGGTAAGCTGCTGGAAACCTACGACGATGGTCTTTTACTTGAATCGAGCCGTGATGAGAAAACTTACAAAATTTTTGTTCCTTACAATTCAATAAAATGCGTCGAAATATTCTAAAGTTATCCGGAATCTTCTTCGCACTAATTGTAATATTCTTCCTGCCGGAAGCGGATCTCTATTCGTCAGATTTTCAGATCAAGAGTTTAAGAGTTTTTTCGAATCGCGATCAGACATCTTTCCCGGTGCTGGATATATCGGAGAAAACTAAAGACTTAATAACAATCGAGTTTGATGTTCGATCCGATCACATGCCGAGTTTTTCAATTATATTCCGTTTCTGCGATTCCGACTGGAATGTTTACGATAATGCATTCCTATTGAATCCAATTTTCAATACCGAGTACAATCTTTGGTTTGATAACGTTCCAACTATTGTTAAAGGTGCGCGTTATCATTATTCCGGAACATTTCCGAACAACAATGTAAATTTTCCTTATTCCGGCAACTGGATGTTTTTCATTGTCGATTCGAACAACAGATATCTTATTTATGCGTCTGGAAAATTTTATGTGGTTCGTCCTTTTGTTGAAATGAATATTGAATTAGCTCGGAGAGGATTACAAGGAGATGATTCCCAGCTGGCAATTTTGCAGCGATCAATTTCCCTCAAAACTAGTTTCACGTTGCCTGATACTTTATTCCCGTCAAATGTCAAAAAGGTGGTAATAATTCGCAATCGCAAAATGTATTACCCGATTGTTATAGATAGACTCAATTTTACAGAGGATAGATATTACGAATGGGACGCTGCCAGGAAATTTTCGTTCGTTGCAAAAAATCTTCGCCCGGGCAATCGATACCGCAAGACCGACATTCGCGATATTGGCAAATACGGCACACCGACTGTAAATGCAAAGTTTGGCGATATAGAAACTTCAAATCTTTTTACACAGGGCAAAAGTGATTTTTATGGAGGCTCTCTGTTAACAAATTTCAAGAATGAATATGCAGATTATGTGAATGTTGTTTTCAGATTAAGAGCACCCGACAACCTGAAGTCGTCTATATTTTTGGTAGGTGCCTTTAACAACTGGAGCGTACTACCAGAATATGAAATGTACAACGACAAGGGCATGATGAGCCTTTCTATCGAACTGAAACGCGGAGTTTATGATTACCAGTATGTTACAGGCGAAGTTGTAGGAAACCGCGTAGAAAATATCGACTGGGAAATTTTGGAAGGTAATTTTTTCGAGACTGATGGAGAGTACTACATTTTTCTTTACTATCAAACGCCGGAAAAAGGTGGTTATGAGAAAGTTATCGGATTCAAAAAAATAAATACCGGAACGCTATGAACGGGAATGATTTGTTGAAACGGATAAAAGTTGGTGTGATAGGCACGGGCCATCTTGGAAAAGTTCATACAAAACTTTTTAAGGAAATAGAAAATTGTGAGTTTGTTGGCATTTACGACAAAGACTTTTCCGTCGCACAGAAAATTGGAGCCGAATTCAACGTAAAACCTTTTGAGTGCCTTTCTGGACTTTTAGACGAAGTTGATGCAGTGGATGTTGTTGCTACCACCAGCGCACATTATGAATTGGTTAAAGAAGCATTTAAGGCAGGTAAACATGTGTTTGTAGAGAAACCAATCACTGCGAATATCGGGGAAGCGGAAGATCTGATTAAAATTGCCGATGAAAAAAAATTGATTTTACAGGTAGGCCACATCGAGAGATTTAACCCGGCGTTAATCTCGCTTGAAAAATATCATCTCAATCCGCTGTTCATACAAACCGACCGATTGGCGCAATTTAACCCGCGCGGAACAGACGTTGCGGTTGTTCTAGATTTGATGATCCATGACATAGACATAATTTTAAGTTTGGTAAAAAGTGAAGTAAAAAATGTGAGCGCAAGTGGAGTTGCGGTTGTATCGGATAATCTCGATATCGCTAATGCCCGCATTGAATTTGAGAACGGTGCAGTTGCCAATGTAACGGCGAGCCGCATCTCACAAAAGAAAATGAGAAAGATGAGAATGTTTCAGCGCGACGCTTACATCTCTTTGGATTTTATGACCGGGATCTCGGAAGTGTTCCGTCTTGTTCCGCCGGATCAAATGCCTACTAATTCGTTCATGTCGTTCGGTGAAATGGGCATTGGTGACAAAAGAAGAATTGTTGTCTACGAACAGCCGGAGCTTAAGGAAGTTAATGCACTCAAACTCGAACTCGAGTACTTTGTAAACGCAATTGCAAAAGGAGAACGACCGGCTGTAAGCGGCAAAGACGGATTGAAAGCATTGCGGGTTGCCGGAATGATAATTCAGAAAATCGAAGAATCGATCAAAACTTGCGAAAAATATTTCTAGTTATTTTTGTTCCGCTAGTAAGAAATCAAATTGAGTTTAATGTTGCAAAATCGTTTAAGGATAAAAGCATTGAAGGCATTCCGATGCTGCTTTTACAAATTGGCGGAGTAAAAAATAGAACATCAAATTCGAAACCGTTGGCTCGCCCCGTTGCCGGGAACATTATTCGGAAATTTAGCTTATCCGGATGAGATTACGGTCTAAGATAAAATTTTTAACTAACGAGGAAAAAATGACCAAAGAAAAAATTGGAATCGGTATTGATCTTGGCGGGACAGCACTAAAAATTGGAATAGTCGATTCAACCGGAAAAATTCTAAAAAAAATTTCTGTTAATAGTAACGCAGACAAGGGGCCCGATGCAGTAATTCGGCAGATCAAAAACGGAACATGTCAAATTTTGGAATATGCTAAAATAAAAAACTATGGAATCGGTATTGGTGCACCGGGCACAGTTAGCTTGAAAAAAGGCGTGGTTGAAAATCCCCCTAACTTTCCGGGTTGGGGAAGAGTGCCGCTCGGTGAAATTTTGAAGAAAGAATTTAAGTGCGACGTTTTTGTGGAGAATGATGCGAACGCAGCTGCAATTGGAGAAATGATATATGGCGCCGGAAAAAATTATAAAAATTTTATTATGATAACGCTTGGAACCGGTGTTGGTGGAGGAATTATTATCGATCGAAAAATTTATAGGGGAGAAACCGGCGGTGCAGGTGAACTGGGGCATGTAACAATTGATTCGCTCGGGCATCAATGCAAGTGCGGATCGATCGGCTGCATCGAAGCTTATATCGGGAACAACTACCTAATTGATAGAGTGAAAGCACAAATTGTTGACAGGAAAGATTCCCAGCTTTATGGAATTGTGAAAGATGATTTTAATTTGCTTACTCCCAAGTTAATTCACAGCACTGCAGAAAAAGGAGACGACTTTTCTCAATCTGTAATTATTGATACCGGCACAAAACTCGGTTATGCGCTTACATCGGCGGTGAATATTTTAGATATCACTACAGCAATAATTGGAGGTGGTGTTGCGGGTTTCGGAAAACTTTTGTTCGATTCGGTCGAATCTGCTTTGAAGGACCGCGTGATGAAGCCGTTCAGAAACAGAATAAAAGTTAAACCGGCAAAACTGAAAAACGACGCCGGCATTAAAGGCGCGTCGGCTCTCGTGTTTTATAAATCGTAACTTTTTTGCTGAACCCAAACGAAACTTTTCAATAAATGAAGTATGCATTATTTGTAATATTAATTTTTGTATGTACATTTTTGTTTGCGCAGCAAAAAAAAGATACAACTTCATCAGCCCATTCCAGCGGGCAATTGAAAACGGCAAAATCAGATCCAACCCTCAAAACCGATTCAACCAAAACTAAAAAGAAGTATGATGTTGATGCTGTGATCAATGCAACGGCATCCGATTCTCTCATCTTCGACGTCCAAAAAAAGAAAATGAGCCTTTATAGAACCGGTGAATTGAAGTACAAAGACACCGATCTCAAAAGCGGAATTATTTTTGTCGATTATAAAAGCAACGAACTTGAAGCATTTGGAATTCACGACACATCGGATACTGCAAAGGTAAAGTTGAAAGAAACTCCTCGTTTGGTTGAAGGCAAAGATGCATACGAAGGTTCGCGTCTGAGATACAATTTCAAAAATCAGAGCGGTTTCATTTCGATGGCGAAAAATAAAGAGACCGGCAAACGTTACGAAGGCGAAAAAGTTAGGAAGCTCGATAAGAGTACTTATTTCATCGAAAGCGGAATGTTCACAACTTGCGACAAAGACACGCCGGATACTTATTTCTCGGCAAGTCAGATGAAAGTAGTTCAAAAAGATAAGGTTATTGCGAGATGGATTATGATGTACGTAGGCGGCGTGCCGCTTCCTATCGTATTGCCTTTCGCTGTATTTCCGAATGAAAGCGGAAGACGATCCGGAATCATAATTCCAACCTACGGTTACCAGCTAGATAGAGGGCAGTACTTTAAAAACTTCGGTTACTTTTGGGCATTAAGCGATTATATGGATTTTACTCTAACGGGAGATTACTACACAAAAGGCGGATATGGTTTGCACGGAAGGTATAGGTATGCCGAGCGCTACAATTTTTCCGGCGCGTTAACCGCTGGATATTCTAAAATTGCGATTGGTGAAAAGAACGATCCGAACAGAACGGAAAAGACCGATTGGAATCTTTCATGGTATCACAATCAGCAATTAACTCCTACTGAACGAGTGGATATCAATCTTCAATTTCTATCCTCAAATTATTTTGCCAACAACAGCATCAGCTATAATGATCTTCTCTTGCAAAATATTGTTTCGAACCTGAATTACAATAAACGGTGGGATGAATCCGGTACCAGCTTAACTTTGAATTACAATCGTACACAGTCAATTGGAATATCCCCTGCTGCCGGTGATGTTTACGAAACATTGCCTCGAATAAGTTTTTTGAAATCAATTACATATCCGTTCCGGAGTGATGAATCCGAGTCTTTAACAAATCCCAAATGGTATGAGTTGATCGGCTATACTTACAGCGGACAGTTTACAAATAACCGGAACAAGGTAAGCGGTGTACTTACAATTCGTGGCGGCTTCCAGCATGACATTACTATTAACGCTTCGCCTAAGTTTGGTTACTTCAGCATTTCTCCAAGCATTGTGTACACTGAAAAATGGTACAATAAAAGATTAAAGATTGAGAATAGACCGTACGAAAAGATTGATCCGGTTACGGGCGCTGCAACTCCGCGTGATTCACTCTATACATCTTCTATTAACGAAATAAATTTTGTACGGACTTTCAATCTCGGAATAAGCGCATCAACAAAAGTGTACGGTATATTTAACCCGAATATTTTCGGTATTGAATCGTTCCGCCACCAGCTCTTGCCTTCCGTTTCATATTCTTTCCAGCCGAATTTTTCTAAGGATAGATGGGGATATTACGATTCGTATAAAACAGTAAATGGAAAAGTCGTTCGGTACGATAAATTTCAGAAAGAGGTTTTCCTCGGGGTGACGAATTACGAAAGTCAAAGCTTAAATTTCTCTCTCCAAAATATTTTCGAAATTAAAATAGCGAAAAGCGCAAGCGATACAACCAAAGAGCAGAAGAAAATTCAATTGTTGAATTTGAATGCAAGCGCAGGCTACAATTTTGCCGCAGACAGTTTAAAACTTTCCGATTTGAATCTAAACTACCGCACTCAGGTTGGAAACTTGCTGAGCTTTTCCGGCTCGTCTTCTTATACTTTTTATGATTATATAAATGGGGCGAGAATTAGCCGCTTTTTGGCTTCAAATGGAAAAGGACTTTTCAGATTGACGAACTTCAACTTTTCCGTTTCTACGACTTTAAGCGGAGAGAAATTGAAAAGTGCAGCACCATCCCCAAAAGAAACCAGGCAGCAGGGAGAAGGATTCAACGCATTTCAGAAAAAAGATTATATTGCAGTTTACGACGATACCAGGCAGCAAGACTTAACCATACCGTGGAATTTAAGTTTGAGCTACAATTATAATTTTTCAAAACCCACGCCCGATTATTCCACAACCTATTCCAACATCAGCATGGACCTGGGATTTAGTCTTACCAAGAATTGGAAGTTTACTGTACGCGGCAGTTACGATTTTAATCGTAAAGAAATTTCTGCGCCTCAAATAACAGTTTACCGTGACCTTCACTGCTGGGAAATGAATTTTGTTTGGAACCCGATGGGCTATTACAGTGGATTTAGATTTGAAATTAGAATGAAAGCGCCGGAATTTCAAGACGTAAAAGTTACAAAGTCGGGCGGTTTGTATTCCGGAAGAAGATAAATGCTTTTCATACTAACAAGATTACGAATATCTATCTTTCTTTGAAGAAAATTGGATTGATTAATGCGGCGTAATTTTTTTTGCACAAACGCGGTAACTGCCCACTGATTCCTGTACGGTGGGATGTTTTTATAATTTGCGTTTTAGTGTTAGAAAAAAAATAAACCGGGAATGTTTTTTGTGGTGCTTTATCTAATCAAAGATTAAATTCCTTCCCGAAATCAACAGGTACGGATATGCGCAAAGAAACAATCTCAACCTCACAAGAATCTTCGACCGGATTAAAACGCGAACTGGGATTATTTGATTCAACAATGATTGTTGTCGGGTCAATGATTGGTTCCGGAATTTTTATTGTCAGCTCAGATATCGCCCGTACAGTCGGTTCAAGCGGTTTATTACTTCTCGTTTGGGCAGTAACCGGTCTTATCACTTTGATTGGGGCGTTGGGCTATGGCGAACTTGCCGCAATGATGCCTAACGCCGGCGGGCAATATGTCTATCTACGCGAAGCATATAATCCTCTGGTTGGTTTTCTTTACGGTTGGACTTTGTTTCTTGTCATACAGACAGGAACCATTGCAGCTGTTGCCGTTGCGTTTGCAAAATTTACAGCTGTGCTAATTCCTTGGTTTAGTGCTAAGAACACTTTGATGAGTCTGTTTGGATTGAATATCTCATCAGGACAAATTTTGGCAATCGTTCTAATTTTGTTTTTGACCTATATAAACATGAGAGGATTAAGAGAGGCAAAATTTGTTCAGAACATTTTTACCATAACAAAAACGCTTGCGCTTCTTGGTTTGATAGCCCTTGGAATTTTTGTCGGCTCTAATGCTCGGGCTCTAGCAGCTAACTTTTCACAAATTTGGCAAGGGCAGTGGCTGCACATGTCCGGAAACCAAATCGAATGGGTCGAGCAGCTCGGAGGATTTTCAGTTGTCTTGGCAATCGGAGTTGCAATGGTCGGTTCGCTGTTTGCAAGTGTTGCCTGGGAAAATATTACGTTCACCGCTGGAGAAATTAAAAATCCTAAAAAAGTTATTCCTCTTAGTCTTTTCTTCGGCACATTAATAGTTACAATTCTTTATGTGTTTGCCAATGTAGCATATTTAGTTGTACTGCCGCTTGCCGGAAATCCCCGTGCTCAGGATGCAATTGGTCTGGGAATTCAATTTGCGGTGGATGATAGAGTTGGAACAGCAGCGGCGCAAATGTTTTTCGGTCAACCCGCAGCATTTATAATGGCGGTGTTGATTATGATTTCTACATTCGGATGCAACAACGGTTTGATACTTGCCGGTGCGCGTGTTTATTACGCAATGGCAAAAGATAATTTGTTTTTCAAAACTACAGGCGAACTAAATAAAAAATCTGTTCCCGCAAAAGCTCTTTTGTCGCAGTCAATTTGGGCAAGCGTGCTATGTCTCTCGGGAACTTACTCCCAGCTTTTGGATTATGTTGTTTTCACAGTTCTTATTTTCTATATGCTAACAATAATTGGCATATTCATTCTGCGAAAAAGAAAACCCGGCTTAGAGAGGCCGTACAAAACTTTTGGCTATCCCGTCTTGCCGATTGTTTACATATTGTTAGCGCTTTCTATCTCGGTCATTTTAATTGTAGAAAAACCGTTGTTCACATGGCCGGGATTAATAATTGTTCTGCTGGGAATACCGGTTTACTTTATTTGGAAAGCTTTGCGGAAAGATAAACAGAAAATTATCTGATAGAAACCGGAATTTGCATTTGCACTTTTACCGGCCGATCGTTTTGTTTGCCGGGTCTGAATCGGGTCCGCGAAACAGCCGTCATAGCAGCTTCATCGTATCCATTGCCGATGCCTTTTGTTAGCATGGTCTTCCTAACAACTCCGTATTCGTCGATGAATGCTAAAACAAACACAATTCCAGAAATTCCTTTTTGTTTTGCTTGCGGTGGAATAATTACTTTTGCATTTATCTCATCAAGACCACCGAGGGGTTCGGGCATTTCGTCAACAGCCACAAAGTAAACTTCTTCTTTCTGTTTTGGAATTATAGGTACGCCCAACGAAATACCGGATTTGCCGGTCCCGCTTCCAGTACCGGTACTGCTTCCTGTACCTGTTCCTTTTGCATTGCCGGTTTGACTGCCGCTTGTAGTAGTTTCTTTTTTTGATTCGGTTGGTTGAGCAACCGGTTTGACTTTCTCTTTAACTTTCTTTTCGCTTGTATTTATTTTTTCTTCCGTCTCCGGCTCAGCAGTTGTTGTACTGCCGCCCGCGCTTCCGCCCGGTTCGTCAAATAGATTGAATTCGATCAGACTGTTTGTGTTTGGATTGTAATTATGTGTAGCAATGTAGAAGAGAAAAAAAATGATCGAATGAACTAGAAATGAAAATAAAAATGAAACATATTTTGATACATATCCCGGCATCGAAGTTTATTAACTGATGTTACGCAAGGTTTAGGCTTAACAAACAAATTTTTGTTGCTTTAAAGAAAATAGTTTTACAATTATATTTTTTCATTGTAGATCAAACCTTGCGTAAGGTGAGTTATTAAGTCGAAAATGCATAATTCATTTTTGTCAAGGTGTTGTACTCTCTTTGTGTGTCGTTGCAATCAAAAGTTTGGCTGCGCCGGCTTTTTTCAACTGATCCAACAATTGCACAAATGAACCGTGACGAACATTCTTATCTGCTTTGATGATAACTTCTTTTACGCCGGTTTTATCGAATTCTTTTTGTAAATAGAACGGCACCTCCTGGAATGCAATGGTCTTGTTGTTTATGAAAATTTCGTCTTTCGCATCCATGTAAACTTCTATGCCCTTGTTGATTTCGGTTTCGGCAGTTGTAGATTGCGGTAGCTTAACTTTGAATGAACCGGAAATTAAAAACGGGCTGGTGATCATAAAAATAATGAGTAGAACCAGCACGATATCGGTAAAAGGGGTGATGTTGATTTCGGAAAATTCTTTTTCTTCCAGTTTGAACCGTCTCATAAATCCTCTTTACTTAGAGCTTTTAAGAACTCTTATTACGCCGTTTATTGCTTCGTCGAACGAAGGGATGCTCAGCTTCAATCTTTTTGTGAAGTAGTTATAAAACATAACAGCCGGTACCGCTACAAATAATCCGGCAGCGGTTGCAATCAATGCTTCGGCTATTCCGCTCATCACGTGAGCATAATTTGATGTATCTGTCAACGAGAGAGCGCTGAAAGATTTTATAATTCCAACTACAGTTCCGAACAAACCGATAAATGGCGAAATAGCGCCGAGCGTTGCAAGCACTCCGAGACCGGTTTCGAGTTTTGTTATTTCCTGATCAAGTTTGTTGTAAGCTGTTTCGCTCAATTCTTCTTTTGATAGGTGAAGATGTTCTAGAATGTATTTCATTACATTTGCAAGCGGCGAAGCAACTTTGAAACCGAGTGACTTAACCTTGTAATTTTTACAAACGAATATTGCGTCCTTCAAACTTTTTGCCTCGAGCCTTTCTGCAATCTGGGTTAGCAGATCTTCATTGTATTTGGGTTTTATACCGTTGAACTGTATCAGCTTCTCTATAACTACTTTTACAGAGAAGATTGAACACAACGCCAGAATGAAAATTGTGAAACCGCCTTTCATTAATAGTTCGAGAAGACTTTCATTTCCCATTTCATTTCTCCATTGAAGAGATAATAATTTTTATTTGTTGGACTTATTCAATTTATGCCTAATGTACTCAATAATTGCCGGCAGTGTGGATATAAAAATTATTGCTATAATTACCAGCGAAAAATTATTTTTTACGAACGCTAAATTACCAAAATAAAATCCTCCGTACACAAAAAGTGCACACCAAATTACGCCGCCCGTTACGTTGTAAGAAATAAATTTCTTGTAGGTCATCGATCCAACTCCGGCTACAAAGGGTGCAAATGTTCTTACGATAGGTACAAAGCGCGCTAGTATAATTGTTTTGCCTCCATACTTTTCATAGAATTGGTGTGTACGATTCAGATATTCTTTCTTCAAAAATCTTGTATGCTTTTCGAAAATTTTTAAGCCGAAGTAATGTCCGATCCAGTAATTCGTAGTGTCGCCTATTATTGCGGCAACTGCTAATATCAAAAACAAGATGTGAACATTAAATGATCCTTTAGCGGCAAAAGTTCCAGCAGCAAACAATAAAGAATCTCCGGGCAGGAATGGCGTAAAAACCAATCCTGTCTCGGCAAAAATTACGACGAAGAGAATAAAATAAGTCAGCGTGCCATATTGAAGAATAATATCGCTAAGATGTTTGTCAAGATGTAAAACAAAGTCTAGAAGTTCTTTAATAAATTCCATGCAACAAAATTTTGATTGAGAAAAAGATGAATTAGAGATTTCTAAATATTTTCTATGTAGTTAAGATCTTTGTCGTAAGTCTCTTCTAATTTATAGATTGCAAATAAAGCAATTACGACGGAAATAGTTCCAATTAACAGCGCCGAGTAAATCATTCCAAGTGACGAACGGAAATATTCAAATCCTAATGTAATTGGAACAACCGAACCGCGGATGAAATTTGGAACAGTGGTTGTAACTGTCGAACGTAAGTTGGTGCCAAAATGCTCCGATGCCGTTGTAACAAACACTGCCCAGTAACCGATTGCAAATCCCAGCACAATGCATAGACCGTAAAACTGAACTTTTGTGAGACCGTGAACGAATAAATAAACCAAAATAAAAAAGGAAGTAAGTCCGATGAAGAGTGCAACAACTTTTCTTCTGCTTCTGAGATATTGGCTCAGGAATCCGCTCGCGAAATCTCCAAAGATCAATCCTGTGTATGTGAACATTATAGAATTTCCGGCAGCAATTTTATCTTGAACACCGAGTGCTGTTGCAAATTCCGGTGAGAAGGTTATTAATATTCCGACAACATACCAGATTGGAAGCCCTATCAAAATGCAATAAAGGTACCGTAAAAATCTATCCTTGGAAGTAAACAATTTCAAAAAATCTCCTTTGCCGATGTTTGCAGATTGAACCGATTTGTACATTCCACTTTCGAACATTTTTAGCCGCATAATCAAAAGAATCAAACCAAGAATTCCGCCTATAATGAACGCAACGTGCCAGTTGAAAACATCGCCGATTATAGCTGCAAAGATGGCGCCGGATACACCGATAGTTGCAACTATTGCTGTTCCGTATCCCCTTGTTTCTTTTGTCATCACTTCGCTTACAAGAGTTACTGCTGCACCAAGCTCGCCTGCTAACCCGACCCCTGCTATGAATCTAAGAAATGCGTAATGGTCAATTGATGTTACAAATGCATTAACCAGATTGGCAATTGAATATAAGAAAATAGAGCCGAACAAAACAGACAGCCTTCCTTTCTTGTCTCCCCAAACGCCCCATATTATTCCGCCTATCAGCATGCCCGCCATTTGCATGTTCAAAATGTAAACACCGAAGTTTATCATTTTATCAGCGGGAACACCTAAATCAGTTAAACTCGGCACGCGAACAATACCGAAAAGGATAAGGTCATAAATGTCAACAAAGTATCCGAGTGCCGAAACTAAAACCGTTGTGTTCAAAATATTTTTAAGTTGGTTTTCTTTATGTTGTTCCATTTTTTCTTCCTCTCGGGTAAATAAAAATTTAATGCCGAAACTATCATTTATATAAATAAATTGAAATAAAAAATTTTTAACAGATATCACGCAAGGCTTGGGTCTTGGGTAGAGAGGATTTTTGGGTGGCAAAAGTAAAGAGTAAGTTAGGTAGGGAAAAAAGAAAA
>CAZQQC010000040.1:0-20769 GCA_964595365.1 uncultured Melioribacter sp. | reverse complement strand
ATGAAGCTACTCATCTTACAGGTGTATATCGTTTAAGAGCAGATCAAAATATAACCTCAAAGAATAATGGAATGCCAATTTCGGGAAAAGGTATAACAGTCCTTATAAATGACAGCGGTGTAGATGGAACTCATGCAGACCTTCAATTTGGTAATCATCTTATCCAGAATGCTATGGGGTCAACAAATCCTCATGCATATTCCGATCTTTTACCCATAGTTTATCTTGAAAATATTCCAAACACAGATAATAATTCCGGTCACGGCACACACGTTGCGGGAATTGTCGGCGCTACCGGTGCCAAATCTGGCGGCAAGTATATGGGTGTTGCACCTGGTGCTAATTTAATTGGCTACGGATCCGGCGCTGCTCTTTTTATTCTTGATGGTTTAGGCGGCTTTGATTATGCAATTACAAATCAATTCTTATATGGAATTAGAGTAGTAACCAATTCGTGGGGTACTTCGGGAAATTTTGATCCTTACGATCCAATAAATATTGCCACTAAATTAGCATACGATCGCGGTATAACAGTTCTTTTTGCTGCAGGTAATTCCGGCCCAGGCGAAAACACACACAACCCTTATGCGGTAGCTCCATGGGTTATATCTGTTGCAGCCGGAGATAAACGCGGTGCATTGGCAGATTTTTCATCGCGCGGAGTAAAAAATCAAACGGGGAGTTTTCAGATTGATGGAGAAACATGGACATACGAAAACAGACCAACCATAACTGCACCGGGTGTAAATATTATATCGACACGTGCAATAGCTCCGGTTCCGGGTCTTGGTGCTCAAACAGATGCAAACCTTATTGAACCGGCTTACCTGCCATATTACACTACAATGAGCGGTACATCAATGGCAACACCGCATACAGCAGGTATTGTAGCTTTGATGTTAGAAGCGAACAGATCCTTATCACCGGCACAGGTTAAAGATATTCTTCAAAAAACTGCTACCAATATGCCCGGGTATGAATCGTGGGAAAACGGTGCAGGTTACGTTAATGCCTATGCCGCAGTAGATTATGCAATGAATAATAGAAGTTACAGCTCTCTTGCAAATATATTTCAACAGTTTAATAGCAATGTTAACAAAAACGTTAGCAGAGATAATTTCAGTATCGATTTTAATCCGGTTCCAGGATTATCTTCAACAAACAATTCATATACTTTTAATGTTTCGGCAGGGCTTTCTGCAATTGAGGTAAGAGTCGATGCATATGGTGCGCTTGGTCAAACTGGAAACTCCGTTAACTTAGTTCTTCTTTCGCCTGATGGTAAAGAATATTCTTCAGGAGTTCCAATTGCGTTTGCACTTTATTATAGCCGAACTATTGCTATTACAAATCCTATTGCCGGCACCTGGACGGTTATACTGCGCGGGCTGCGTGGAAGTACAGCCAATCCAACCGATGGTACTGCCGTACCAGAACAGATTTATGGATATGTAAAATTCATAACATTCATGGGCTACACTGGCTTAAACGATATTAGCGGCAATCCGGCAGAGTCGGCTATAAAATTAGCAGTAAGTTCCAGACTTGTAGATGGTTATCCTAACGGAAATTACTCACCCGATAAGAAGCTTATAAGAATTGAGCTTGCTAAATATTTAATGATGGGAGAAGCTATTAGACAGTACTATCCGACCGATGGTGTATTTCACTTCTCAGATGTTAGCGCAGGTCAATTGCTCTTAGTTGAATCTGTTACTAATAAAGGCGCTGCAATCAAAGATATGTTTCAGTTGTACAAAGGAGTGATGCTTCCGGCTGGCACCGGAACTTTCTCTCCAAATGGAAGTGTTTATAGATTGGATATCGTTTACTCTTTGGTGCAATCGTTAGGAATGCAAAGCAGAGCCGATTCTTTGAGCGGTACACAGGTAAAAGTGAACTACAACGATCAACAAATTGTTCTGGACGATAACAATGATATTCCGGCAAACTTGAGAGGGTATGTTCAGATTGCGTTGGATCTTAACTTGATCAATGTTTTTTATTCTCTAACGCAAGGTCCATACGATTTAACGCCGACTATACATGCGTCTTTTAAACCTAATAAAGTTGTAACGAGAGGAGATTTTGCTGTTTTGATTACAAGGACTTTCGCCGAATGGAAACAAACAATGGCAAAAGAAAACAGCAGCAATTTTGCTTCTATTGTACCAAATGAATTTAAGTTGGAACAGAATTATCCAAACCCGTTTAATCCATCAACAACAATTAATTATTCTGTTCCCGAACGCGGTCAGGTCAATTTGGAAGTCTTCAACATTGCGGGACAAAAAGTTGCAATACTTGTAGATAACGCATATCAGCCGGCTGGCAGTTATTCTGTTAAATTCGATGCAAGCAAACTGGCATCCGGTGTATATTTATATAGAATAACAGCCAACAACTATGTCAAAACATTAAAGATGACTTTGATGAAATAAATTTTAGCAACCTTAACCTCCGGGGTTAGCCCGTTGTTATCATAGTGCAACCCCGAAGGTTAGTGCAAAAAAAATTATCTAATAACTGATGTTACGCAATGTTTGGGCTTAACAAACTAATTTTAGTTGTTTTAGAAAAAACACTCTTTTACAATTATATTTTTTCATTATAGATCAAACCTTGCAGAAGGTGAATTAATAACACACTCAAAGGAGTAATGCGATGTTAAAATTAAGTAAATTCCTTTCCCGTTTTTCATACAGCATTCCGTTTATCTTTTTGTTATTCCTGCTTATTTCTTGTTCAAAAGATAACAACCCTGTAAACCCAGGCGCAGGCAACTCTAAAATTGCAGGCAAAGTTACCGGGGATTCGGGTCTTTATCAGTCCATGCAAAAATCTTCCGGTGTCGAATCGAGCCATGGCGTAAGCGGCGCTACAGTAATTTTAGCACAAGTTCAAGCAGACGGATCATTAAAAACTGTTTCAACACAAAGTGTACAGACCGATGTTAACGGTAATTTTGTTGTTGAAACCAACTTAAGCGGCAGCGGAACACAAAATTTGGTAGTTGTAGCTACAAAAAATACATCTCAATGGAAAGCAGTAGTTTATTCACAAGTTAGCAGCAATACAACGGTTTACTGTCAACCTGTTAACACGCAAACTACTGCTAATGCAGATGTTTATTCGCAAATTGTTGCTTCCGGGCAGGCAGGTACAGTCTCGACTGCGGATTTACAAATGTATTTAAACTCTTATGTTGCAGCACAAATCAGCAGCAATGCTTCTGAAAAAAGCCGGTTTGCATCTTGCCTTGTAAGCGAATCACAGGTTAGAACGCAAGCATCGGGCAACACATATTTTAATATTTCCGGTTCTCAATTAACGGCAATAGAAAATGCCAGAGCGCAGGCGCTGATATCTTTCCAAACTTCACTTTACAATCATGTGGATTCTCAATCTGCCGCAAGTCAAGATTATCAAACTTACCAGCGTGCATTCATATCGGCTTATTCAAATGCAAATGTTAAACTTGAGGCTTATGCAAAGTTATTAAGAATTTCTTCGAAGGCATACACTAATCAATCTGTGCAAATGTCTTCAAGCGCCTCTTTTGCTGCGTCTCAATCTATATATTCTTATTCGGCATTAGTTTTAAGATCAGCTGCCGAGTCAAAATTTCAAGAAGCCGGGGCTTCCAGCTCTCAAATGAGTACGGTTTCTAATGCGGGAGTGACTTTATCCTCTTCAATTGCAAGCGCAGCCAGCGTAAGTCAAATTAGTGACGCTTACGTTCAATATCACAACACATTAGTGACTCAACTGAAGGTTGTTTTAAGCGCTTATGCTACGCTGATTGATTCCATGGACGCGAACATAAACGGAGCAGTAGGAATAAAAGCTACTTTAAATGCTGCATTATCAGGTTCTATTTCCACTTCTCAGTATGTTACTGCTTACACAACTTTTTATAGTTCACTGGCAACATTAGTTCAAACAACGTTAACGGGCGCAACCAGTGCTCAAATTAATTCTGCAACTGAAATATTAATTCTTGCCAATATGAATTAGATCAGATAGAAATAAATATTAAAGAAAGCAGATTCTGAAATGCGGCTTCGTGTGTCAAGTTGGATCTCTCAACGTAAAATTGATTATCGCTTGTCTAAGAGATAGATTTGTTAACCGCCGCGCAATGCATTTACAATATTTGATCTTGCAGCTCGAACCGAGGGCAAAAATCCTCCGATGATTCCCATCAGTGCAGAAAAAACGAGCGCGGAAATTATAATGCCAGGGGAGAGAGCAAATGAAAAAGAAAGTTCTGCAAATGAAGACCAGTTAAGCGTTGAGATAGTAAAGAATTGAAGAAACGAGGCGAGAAACAAACCGGCCGCGCCGCCTACCAACGCTATTAATAATGACTCAATTAAAAAAGCAGAGAGTATGCTTCTTCTGCTAAATCCAAAAGCACGCATCGTGCCGATCTCTACAGTCCGGTTTGCAACTGCAGCATACATTGTTATTGTAGCACCAATTGTAGCGCCGAAACTGAAAATGACTGTTATAAAAATTCCAAGTATTCTTATGAAGCCCGAAAGCAGTTCCGATTGCTCTTCAAAATATTTTTGTTCTATCTTCGGTTCAAACTGATTTAATCTTGAATCTGCCTCAAAAGCTCTTTTGAATTTTTCATAATCGTTACGATTATTCAATTTTAATGTAACTGTTGAGACCGAGGTACCGCGGTTAAATGCATTAAGTAATTGAACTGCATCGCCCCACATTTCAGATTCGAAGCCGCTGCCATCCGCTTCAAATATTCCTACAATAGTCCAGTTATCGCCGGCAAATTTTACTTTGCTGCCTATATCGGCACTCTCAAATTTTTTATGAATCGCTTTACCGACGATCAGTTCGCGCATCGATGGATTAAACATTCTTCCTTCAATCACTTTCACCAGAGGCCGAATTAAAGTTGCAATTTGAGAGACACCACGCACAGTTATGTTGCTTAGCCCTCCCCGTCTTATTTCCAGATTTATAATTACAACAGGTTCGGTTGTGATTAATTGTTTGCCGTTAACAGTTTTTATGTAAGGCAAAGTTTTGATCACATTTTGAGTTTCGCCGTTTATGATACTTGTAATTTCTCCTTGAGAAGATTTTCTCGCTATCATTACGTTATCGGGAGAACCGGTTGAAACAAGAGTTTTCTCAACTCCATAAGCCATCATCAATGCTGCTGCGAAAACGAATACAACCAATGAAATTCCTGCAACAGTAATTACAGATGTCAATTTTCTGGATTTGAAATTTCGCAGAGTATATTTAAATGGAACTTTCATTTTAACCTCTCCAAAAAAAATTAGCCGACAAATCTAAATCCATCGACAATTTTTGTACTTAGCGCACGTTGAATAGGGAAAATTGCAGCAAGTAGTCCAATCATAATTGCTGAACCTGCAGCCAATGCAACTGTTTGCGGTTCGATAAAAAAGAAGGGGAAGAATCCTTTAGGAATTACTTTTTCAAATCCCGCAACTATTGGAAACGTTAATCCGATTCCAATTCCACCACCCAAACATGCAATTAGGAGTGATTCACCCACGATCAAACTTGTTAAATGTTTTGCAGAGAAACCAAGAGTTTTGAGAATTGCATATTCTCTTGTTCTTTCGCGGGCAGACATAATCATTGTGTTGGCGAGCACCAGCATAATTATTCCGATAATAACAAACGACATAAAGTTCATTGCTGTAATAATTGCGCTCGATGCTGCAACGAAACCTTGAGTAAAAGCCCGCTCTGTTTCTGTTTTAGTTTCTGCGGGAGAATTTTTGAATAATGCATCGATACGGTCGGAAATTTCGGCAGATTTATCGGGGTTACCAATTTGAACAACATACCAGAATACTTCATTTGCCCTAGCCGGATTTTCCTTCAGCATTCTTTCATTTATATAATCGTTATGAAAGACCATCTGCGTGGCGTCTGTATTTTTGTATCGCGGTTCATAAATCCCCCGAACAACTAATTCCCATTTCCCGGGATATATATCTCCATCCAGAACAATTACATCGCCGATCTTAAAATTGTATTGCCTGGCAATTCCGGAGCCGACTACACAAGCGCTTCGTTCTTTCTTAAAATCCTCTTCTTCTTTTTTGGGAATCATAAACTCGGGATAGACATCAAAAAAAGTTTCGGCATCTACTCCAATTCTTGCAAAGAAATTATTTTTGTCTTTGTAAACGCCGCCAAACCAAATAGCGCCGCAAACTTTTGTAACTCCGGGTACCGATTCGATCTTCTCTTTATAAGACACAGGAAGGGGAAAAATAAACGAAACGGATTGACGCGTGATCAATCTATTAGCCTGAGCCGCATCAACACTGGAATACCAGATTGTAACTACAGTCCTAAGAAGTCCGAAGGCAACCACAGCAATTGTAATTCCCAAAATTGTTAGAAAAGTACGGAGTTTATGCCTAAGTGTATTTTTGAAAATAAGTTTTAATACTCTCATGGCAATTCCTTAAATCAAGTCGCCTTTTTCAAGGTGTCGAATTATGTGAGCTTTTTCCGCAGCTCGCGGATCGTGTGTAACTATCAAAACAGTTTTTTTGAATTCTTTATTTAGCCGTTCTATCAAAGTTAAAATTTCTTCGGCAGAATTTTTGTCGAGATCGCCTGTAGGCTCGTCTGCAACAAGAATTACCGGATCGGTAACAATAGCGCGCGCAATTGCAACGCGCTGTTCCTGTCCGCCCGAAAGTTGTTTTGGATAGTGATGAACCCTGTCGCCCAGTCCTACAATGTTCAGTGCAGTCTCGACATGTTTTTTCCGTTCTCTTTTCGAAAGTTTGGTAAGCAGAAGTGGAAGTTCAACATTTTCAAAAGCAGTCAGAACTGGAATTAGATTGTAAAACTGAAACACAAATCCAACGCTTGCCGAACGCCATTTTGCCAGAGCCGATTCTCCCAGTTTGGAAATATCGGTTCCTGCAACAATTAAATCTCCTTTCGATGGTCTATCAATTCCGGCAATTAAATTTAATAAAGTAGTTTTGCCGGAACCCGATGGTCCCATCAATGCAAGAAATTCACCTTCTCCAATTTCGAACGATATATTATGCAGTACGGGAATTTCCAGACTGTTTCGCCAGTAGGATTTGTACAAATTTTTTACTTGAATAATTCCAGTCATAAATTCTCCCGGGTTCAGAAATTTTATTTTACTTTTACTTTAACGCCGTCTTTAATATTACCATCGACCGGATCGATAACTTTATCACCGTTGACCAGACCCGATTTTATTTCAGCATACATTCCCAAATCTTTTCCGGTTGAAACCGGAATTTCCACAGCTTTATCATCGCGTACAACAAATACAACCGGAACATCGTTTCTTTTTGCAACTGCAGTTAACGGCACAACCAAAAATTGTTTTGAGTTCTGAATGATTTCTTTCTTTGCGTTCTCATTCAAGAAAATAACTTTTGCACCCATTTCGGGCAAAACCCGCGAATCATAGTTCTTAAATCCAACTTTTACCATAACCGTTGCTTTAGACCGATCCGCGGTGGGAACAATTTTAGCAACGTAACCCGGATACGCATGCTCGGAATATGCGTCGAGGTGAATTTCACAATCCAGAGCAATTTTTATTTTTTCTATGTTCGATTCCGAAACATCAATTTCAGCTTCAAGGGAATTCATATCTGCCATAGTAACTACTGCAGCTTTTGCATTAGCGCCAGCGCCCAACGGCGCAACAACTTCTCCAACATCTGCATTCTTGGTTAAAACAGTTCCGTTGAACGGCGCTCTGATGCGGGTGTTTTCCAATGCAACCTCCGACTGTTGAACTTGTGCTTTGGCAACATCAATCGAAGCCAGTACACGGTTGTATCTCGATTCTGCAGCATCAACTTCCATTTTTGTAGTGGAACCGGTTTTTAATAATTCTTTCTGACGGTTAAAATTATTTTCCGCATCTTTTAAGTCTGCTTCGCTTAATTTTAAATTTGCTTTTGCCTGTTCAAGCTGTGCTTTGATATCGCTGTCTTCAAGTCTGGCAATTATCTGATCCTTCATGACTTTATCGCCTTCAACAACACCGAGGTAAACCAGTCTTCCCGTTCCTTTCGATGCGACCGCCGCTTTTCTTTGAGCAACCACATAACCGCTAGCAGTCAGTACTGCATTTGTTTGTGCTGAAGACTGCAGACTAACCGGAGATAATTTTACTTCAATAGCTTGCTGGCTGACGTAATTCCATCCTAAATAAAGTGTAAGAATGAGAACAATTACTCCGGCAATACTGCCGCCAATTTTGTAAATACGATTTTTCCTTTCCGGATTTTCTAATTTCTCTTCCCTGTTAATCTTAAGTGAAGAAAGGTCTGCGTTTTTTGTTTCCATTTCTACCACATTAATAAGAGATTAAATTTCCAACAAAACTAAGATTTTTTCCGCTGAGCAATCTATTAAATTTTTTTCTTTGTAATTGGACGTCTCTTAAATAAATAAGTTTTTCAAAATTTAATAACTGATGCTTCACAAGGTTTGGGCTTAACAAATGAATTTTTGTTGTTTTAGAGAATATACCCGTTTTACAATTATATTTTTTCATTGTAGATCAAACCTTACGTAAGGTGGGTGAATAAGAACCGAGTATTTCCAACATTTTTGAATGCACATTTCCGTTCGTCGCCAGTATTTGTTTTGAGTAAATATCTATCTTCTTTCCGGCAAAATCTGTAACTATGCCACCGGCTTCTTCTACAATTAATTTACCGGCACAAATATCCCATGGATTGAGGTGTACTTCCCAGAATCCGTCGAACACGCCGGATGCAACGTAACAAAAATCAATTGCAGCGGAACCAAGTCTTCTTACCGCACGCGCAGTTTTCAAGAATGCGATGAATCTTTCAAATACGTGGTCCGGATTTTCGGCAACATTGTACGGAAATCCGGTAACTATCATACTCTTTCTTATGTCATCGTTTGTGCTAACATTTAATTTTTGTTCGTTGCGGAAAGCCCCGCTTCCTTTTTCGGATGAATATACAATGTCATTCATAACATCGTAAACAGTACCGCAAACCGTTTCATTATTTTTTTGTACACCAATTGAAACTGAAAAGATCGGTAAGCCGTGTGCAAAGTTGGAAGTGCCGTCAAGAGGATCGATCACCCACAAATATTCTGAACTTGCTTTGTGTGAACCGGTTTCTTCTGCAAGAACCGAGTGCGCCGGAAATTCCTTTTTGATAAAATCGACAATGGCTTCTTCCGATTTTTTATCAATCTCGGTTACCAGGTTTGAAAAGTTGGTTTTGTATTCTATAGAAAAATTTTTCCCGAAACCTTTGCGAATGATTTCGCCGGCTATTTTAGAAATTTGAATTACTTTGCTAATCATAGATCCGCTGAAAAGTTTGAAATTTCGGTTA
Organism: uncultured Melioribacter sp.; assembly: GCA_964595365.1. Classification (GTDB taxonomy): domain Bacteria; phylum Bacteroidota; class Ignavibacteria; order Ignavibacteriales; family Melioribacteraceae; genus Fen-1258. Next base: position 11,359 of record CAZQQC010000040.1, on the reverse strand, counting down.
CAAAGTTACGGCAAGGGTTCAGCAACAATCAACTTTATCAAAAAAATAAACCCGATCCTTTAACAGAACCGGCTTCATTAAAATTAAATTCTGACAAATTTTTATGTTCGAAACTGCTGTGTGAATCATGAATACAAAAAGAAGTACTTTTCTTGATAGCCCCTCGAATAATTGGTATATTTTCAATGCATTTAATCAATTCTGGAGATTTTATTTATTAATTATGGACGAGATAGTAGTTAAACAAAGCAGCGACTATTCGTTGATCGAAAACATACCTCACGTTTTACCTGTGCTACCGCTACGCGACAACGTAATATTTCCTTATATGATATTTCCCGTTTTGGTCGGTCGTGAACAATCGATAAAAGCGGCAAGCTTTGCACTCGATGGTTCAAAATATATTTTTCTTGCAGCACAGAAAAGATCTAGCGTTGAAGAACCATCCCAGGAAGATATTTATACCGACGGAACCATTGCGAAGATCATTCAGATACTGAAGCTTCCTAACGGTTTACTAAAAATATTGGTAGACGGAATTATACAGGGAAGAATAGTTTCGTTTACAGGCAGAACAGATTTTTTTGAAGCCGCAATCGAAATTATTAATCCGCAGGACGGCGAGCCTAAAGAAATGGGCGCATTGGTGCGTCAAATGTCGAACTTATTTAAAGAGTATGTAAAAATAAACAGGACCATTCCGCAGGAAGCTATCAACGCATTCGAAAACATTAATGAAATTGACCGGAAACTTTTTTATGTAGCGGCAAACATTCACCAGGCAATAGAGGTCAAACAAAAGATTATTCAAAAATCTTCAATCAAAGAACAGCTTTACGAAATTATCCGGATACTAAATTCGGAAATCGAAATCTTGAAGATCGAAAAAGAGATTGAAGGAAAGGTTCAGGAAAACATTGCCAAAACCCAGCGGAAATTTATTATTCAAGAACAGATAAGAATTCTGCAAGACGAGTTAAGAGACGAAGAAGAAGGATCGCCGGAATTTGTTAAGCTGAAAGGGAAGATTGAAAAAGCGAATATGCCTAAACATGTTAGGGAAAAAGCCATTGAAGAATTGAACAAGCTGAAAAAGACACCGCCGAGCTCGCCCGAATCGACCGTGATCAGAAACTACCTTGATTGGCTGATAGACGTACCATGGCATAAGAGAACAAAAGATAATCTGGATGTAAAGAACGTTCGCAAAATTTTGGATGAAGATCATTATAGTTTGGATAAGCCGAAGGAAAGAATTGTTGAGCACATTGCAGTTCTGAACCTTGTGAAAAACATGCGCGGACAAATTTTATGTTTTGTAGGCCCGCCCGGCGTCGGAAAAACTTCACTTGGTAAATCTATTGCCCGCGCACTCGGAAGAAATTTTGTTCGTATTTCTCTTGGCGGCGTACGCGACGAGGCAGAGATACGCGGCCATCGCAGAACATACATCGGTTCGATGCCCGGAAAAATTATTCAATCGATGAAACGCGCAAAAACTATCAATCCGGTTATGCTTCTCGACGAGATTGATAAGATGAGTATGGATTTCCGCGGCGACCCGTCATCGGCAATGTTAGAAGTTTTGGACCCTGAACAGAACCATACTTTTAACGATCACTATCTCGATATCGATTACGATTTGTCGCAAGCAATGTTCATTACAACCGCAAATGTTAGGTACAACATTCCATTGCCGCTTCAGGATAGAATGGAAATAATAGAACTGCCCGGTTATCTTGAACATGAAAAAATTCAAATTGCAAAGCGGCATATTGTTCCTAAACAAATCAAAGCGCACGGGCTCGAGAAATACGGTGTGGATTTCAAAGATGAAGCGATTACAAAAATAATAATGGAATACACTCGCGAAGCGGGGGTACGGAACCTGGAGCGCGAGATAGCTTCCGTGCTAAGAAAAACCGCACGGGAAATTATTCTTGCACAATCTCAAAATGGAAAAAAGAAAAAAGTAAATAAAAAATTTGTTATCGATGAAAAATTAATTGATAAATTCCTCGGTGTTCCCCATTTCAGAACTCAAAAAGCAGAAAAAGAATTGCGGGTTGGAAGCGTTACCGGTCTTGCATGGACAAGTGTCGGCGGCGATATTCTTCAGGTTGATGCAACTGTTATGAACGGTTCGGAAAAACTTACGCTAACCGGACAGATAGGAAACATTATGAAAGAATCCGCACAGGCGGCATTAAGTTATCTTAGGTCCAATACGGAAGAGTTCAAACTGAACCCAGAATTTGCTAAAGGAAAAGAGATCCACATTCATTTGCCGGAAGGTGCCATCCCGAAGGATGGACCGAGCGCGGGTATTACCCTTGCATTGGCAATGTTTTCGGCACTCAGCGGCAAGCCGGCACGCTCCGATGTTGCCATGACCGGTGAAATAACATTGCGCGGAAAAGTTTTACCTATCGGCGGATTAAATGAAAAACTTTTAGCAGCTAGAAGAAGCGGAATTAAAACAGTTTTGATTCCGAAAGAAAATGAAAAAGATCTGACCGAAATTAAAGATGAAGTGAAAGAAGGATTGAAAATAATTCCGATCCAGACTATAAAAGAAGCTTTACCTCTTGTGTTTGATACCGGGATTGCATCTAAGAAAGCGCACAAAAAGAAATTCAAATGATGGCCGAAACATTTTTGATCGATAAAAATCTTTCCTATGAAAAGATTTATGAATCGATTCTTCCGCAAATCGATTCACTGATAGATGTTAACGAACCGTTATTGTCGAATCTTTCTAACGTTACGGCTGCTTTGAAAGAAGCGTTCGAAAAAATAAGTTGGGTTGGTTTCTATCTTCGGAAGGATGAACAACTTTTTCTCGGACCATTTCAAGGAAAAGTTGCGTGTACAATTATAGATATTGGAAACGGAGTCTGCGGAACCGCAGTGCTTAAACGCGAAACAATCATTGTCGAAGACGTTGAAAAATTTGCCGGTCATATTGCATGCGACGCCGGTTCTAGATCCGAAATAGTTGTACCGCTGCACGCTAAGGAAAAAATTTTTGGTGTGTTGGATCTGGATAGTTATCAGCTTTCGGCTTTTAACGAAACAGACAAAAAATATTTGGAAAAACTTTGCTTTACACTATGCAATAAGTTAAACTTAGAAAAAGCAATTCAGCTTCTCATCTGATATGATTGAAAATATGAAATATATTGTCACAGCAAGAAAGTGGCGCCCGCAGACCTTTGAAGAAGTTGTTGGGCAGGAACACATTACAACAACATTGAAAAATGCTATTCTGAACAACAGAATTGCCCATGCATATTTGTTTACCGGTCCAAGAGGTGTAGGAAAAACAACTACTGCTAGAATTTTGGCAAAGGTTTTAAATTGTCTAAATCCTAAAAACGGCGAGCCGTGCAATGAATGCGGGATGTGTCAATCATTTGCAGCTTCTCAAACGCTGGACATAATTGAAATCGACGGTGCTTCTAACAGAAGAATTGAAGAGATCAGAACTTTGCGCGAATCGGTAAAGTACGCGCCAACGAAGGGCAATTATAAAATTTATATTATTGATGAAGTGCACATGCTGACAACCGAATCCTTCAATGCGCTTCTTAAAACACTGGAAGAGCCGCCCGAACATACTGTTTTTATTTTCGCTACAACTGATGTGCACAAGGTTCCGCTTACAATTATTTCGCGCTGCCAACGTTTCGATTTCAGACGAATCGAAATGGCTGCCATGAAAAAACTGTTAAAAAAAATTGCCGATGCCGAAAAAATTTCGATCGATGACATGGCTCTTACAATCATAGCTAAAAAAGCCGATGGCGCTTTGCGCGATGCCCAGAGTTTGCTCGATCAAGTAATATCATTCAGCGGCGAAAATGTCGATTCCAACGATCTGGCTAAGATGCTAAATCTAATTAATGAAGAAATTTATTTTACAATTTCAGATTCGATAATTAACAAAAGTTTTTCTTCTGCATTCGAGGTAACTCAAAAAATATACGAGAACGGCTGGAATTTTATCGATTTCATGAACGGTTTGATTGAGCATTTCAGAAATATCACGACCGTAATTATTACAAAGAAAAGCGATCTCGTTGAAGAAGCAGATTTCTACAAGAAAAAATATTTGGAATACTTGAACAAATTCTCGGAAGGTGATCTCCTTAGAATTTTAGCATTTCTGAATAAGGTTCAGTATGAGTTGAAATTATCACAGAATCAGAAATTAAAAATAGAAATCTCTCTTTGTCATCTTATCGGATTGGAAAAATCCTCAACTATTTCGGAATTGATTAATAAAATAGATAGGGAGGATACTCAGGGCAAAGGTCATGTAGTTTCGGATTTCGGTCAGAACTACGATGCATCTTCCAAACAAGTGAATTCAATTATCTCAAATTTGCGACCGGTGAAGAAAGAAGAAATTATATTGCCGGAAATAACTTCGTTTATTCCGCCATCAATAGGGAATGACTCTGATCTCAAAGAGACAATTGATAAGTGGCGGTCTTTTGTTGAACAAGTACAGAATGATAAAATGTTTTTCGGTTCCATCTTGTCGAACGCTAATCCGGTTTTATATACTAAAAATCAGATTCATCTTGAGGTAGAACATCCGGAAGATGAAGACATTATTACAGAAAACAAAACATACCTTGATAAAAAGACCAAAGAAGTTTTCGGCGAAAAAATTGATTTGAAGATTTCAAAAGGAAAGACAACAAACGGTAAATCTGATCCATCTTCGGGAAAAACCAGCTCTAGCGAAACCCAATCCGACAAAAACCCGATTGCAGACGCCATTATTAAAGAACTCGGCGGAAGAGAAATAAAAAGATGAAATTCAGTTGCATGCATTTGCGAAAATAACTTTTGAACCGATAATTTTATGTATAAATTGTGATCGTGTAAAAAGATTACGCTGCATTCACATCTGCATTAAAGACTGGTTGGACAACCAATTTAATTTTTATCAAAAGCTTAATCAGCAAAATTTTTAATCCGCTTTTGTCCCGCTGAAATAAATTGTGGCTCCTTGTTTCACTGTAGCGGCTGAGCAGGGCAAGTAGGCGTAGAGACTAATTTCGGCATGGGCAGGCGGGACGATTCAGATGTGATTTCTTCTATCTATCCGCGTAATTGGTTCCGGAGCTTACATTGGGGTTAATACTTTTTAATCGGGCTTTTTGTATACCTTTTTGGTATAATTGAAACACAACGACGGCTGAATTATCAGTTAGACGCTTAAATTTATGTTCGAAAGAGAAATAAAATTTATTTACGATTTTAATTTGAATAAGATAAATCGGTTAGGTCCCTACTTTACATTTGAACAACTGACCGGAACCGATATTCACCCTGCAATTCTTCATTATATTTCTGCCGAGATAGATTATCTCGTCTTTGAAGACAGACAGAACCTTCTCAAGAATTCCGTGTTCGATTATTCCGGCGAGAAAATAAATTATCACTTCAACCAGATTACAGCCGAGCTTAAAAGAGCGAAACGGTTTTCTGCAGAGTACATTACCAAACTGATTCTGCATGCATGTTCATTTACAATAAATTATTTGATAAGACCGAAGTGGACATTGGCTAAATTTGTTTTTGATGAAGCTGACATTAAAAGCACGAACGAGATAAAACAGATTCTGAATTACATCTACTACTATAAATATCTTACCAAAATTCTTATCTCTTATATCAACGCGAAAAAAATTCTTTCTATGAATCGTGAAGAATTTGAGGCTCTGCTGAACAAAGCAGACGCGTTAGGAACCGAGAGTTATTTATCGGCAATAATCTCGAATGCGCTTAAATCGATGGCGGAGTTTTTCAATATTGGCGAAATAAAAAAGTTCAGGGTTCCACTTCCTGCTGTTGAACTATTTTTAGAAGAAAAAGAACTGCTTAAACATCTGGATATATTGAATGCTGAATTCGGCGACGACGAAAATTCGAAATTCAATATGTACGATTACCTAAAAGCATTGAACAAAGTGATGATCGAGAAAAAAGAAGAAGAACCTCCTGTTCAAGAGCAAGTTCAGTTTGAAGGCGAACAAGAAGTTAAAGACACTACGGGAGAAACAATAAAAGAGCCTGCAACACAAGAAATAAAAATTGAAGAAACCGTTACTGCTGTACATGATGATGAACATGAACACGATATTGAAGAAGAACAAGCCGAAGAAGTAGGGGATATCGAACATAAACCCGGACTGGAAATTAAACAGCCGGCAAGGCTGAGAATTCATGTTGATGAAGACAATAGAATCGAACCCATTTTAGAGGAAGAAAAGGTTCCGGTGGAAAATGAAAATGTAATCGAAAACGACCTTGAGACCAAAGAAGAAATTGTAAATGCAGAAAAAAACGACGTGCCCGACGAAGAATCTTTTGAAGAAGAAACTCTTTTTGAGAAAGATGATTTGAATGAAGAAAACTTAGAGAACAAAAATTCGGAAGTTGCAGAAGAGTCTATTCAAAATTATGATACCCCAGATGAAGTTGAACCCGAAAATGAAACTGCCGAAGAGGAGACATCAAACGAAGAAATTACTGTTAGCAAAAATGGAATTGCCTCGCTTAAAGAAATAATTAATGTTGAGTACAAAGATGAGCCGGAAAATGAATCTATGTTCGACATACTGAAAAAAAATTCTGTTCAACCCCAGCAGCCTTTTCCAAAACTAGATCTTGCGGAACTTCTTGAGCGTAAAGAGATGACAAAAATTATTGAAACTATTTTTGATTACGACATCGAAGATTTTGCAAATACGATGGAAGAAATTTCGCAGTGCAGAAACTATGAGGACGCACGGATAGTGCTAAATCGAACACTGATAAACCGTCATATATCTCACAGCTCCAAAAAAGCAGAAACATTCAGAACAATCATTTCGGAATTTTTTGAACACCGGTAGTATTTATGTTTATCGATTATTCTAAAATATATATTAAAGCCGGAGACGGTGGAGATGGTGCCGTAGCTTTCCGGAGAGAAAAATATGTTCCTAAAGGCGGCCCCGCAGGCGGCAACGGTGGAAACGGGGGCAGCGTAATTTTTCTTGCCGACCCAAACCTTTCAACACTACTCGATTTTAGGTACAAAAGAAAATATGCTGCAGGCAACGGAGAGAGGGGCGGTTCATCGCTGAAAGACGGAAAGAGCGGTAAAGATGTTGTGATAAAAGTTCCGGTTGGAACAATCATCAAAGATTCCGAGACAGAAGAAATTCTATGTGATCTTGATGAATATGGGAAAAAATTTATTGCTGCAAAAGGGGGCAAAGGCGGAAAGGGGAACAGCAATTTTGCCACGCCAACAAATCAAACACCACGCTATGCCGAACCCGGAAAACCTGGCAAAGAACGGAGTGTTGTACTTGAATTGAAACTGATTGCTGATGTCGGGCTGGTTGGATTTCCAAATGCAGGCAAATCAACTTTGATTTCGGTTATCTCGGAAGCCAAACCTAAAATTGCCGATTATCCTTTCACGACATTAGAACCGACTCTTGGAATTGTGCGTTATAAAGATTATAAAAGTATAACTGTTGCAGATATACCGGGAATTATTGAGGGAGCTCATCTCGGTAAAGGATTGGGCTTGAAATTTCTGCGTCATATCGAGCGTACAAAAATCCTGCTACTGATGATCGACGTTACTTCCGTAGATTTTGTTAAGGATTACAGAACGTTGATTACCGAACTCGAAAAATATTCTAAAGTCTTAAGTAAAAAGAAAAAACTTTTGGCATTTACGAAAGCTGATCTGGTAGAAAAACGAGAACTAAAAAAAATCAAACTCAGAAAAATTCCGGATTACAGTGAACCGGTTTTGATCTTTTCTGCTGCAACAAAATTTGGCATCGAAGAATTGCTGGATAGTCTATGGCATCAATTGAACGGCTGAACTTAAAAAATTATCTGCTCAAACTTCTAATTTTTTTTGCGATTGCTTTTTTTTCCGCAGTGATAGGTTTATGGGCGGGTTCGATAAAAATGAGTTTGGGCGATGTCTTATCTACACTCTTTTCTTTTGATACTACCAAAATTTATTATCAAATCATTTGGGAAATTAGACTGCCTCGCGTACTTTTTGCTCTTGCTGTTGGAGGAGGATTATCGATAGCCGGCGCAGTTTTTCAAGCGATACTTATGAATCCTCTTGCCGAGCCGTACATTCTCGGCATTTCGAGCGGTGGAACATTTGGTGCTGTTTTGTCATTTGCAATCGGCGCATCTTTTGTCGGTACGCAGTTTTTTTCTTTCCTGGGCGCTTTTCTGGTAATGATTTTGGTCTTCGTACTTGGTAAACGCTTCGGAGAACTCGAGCCGAATGTTTTATTGTTAACCGGCGTTATGATAGGAGCGTTTTTCTCGGCGGCAATTCTTTTGTTAATGACACTGCTAAATGATTCTCTTCGTACCGCCGTTTTTTGGCTGATCGGAAATTTGTCGATCGCACCGAAAAAAAATTTAATTTTAGTTTTGCCTGTTACACTCATCGTCGGTTTTATCTTAACTATGAATTCCAACAAATACAATCTACTAAGTCTTGGTACAGATACGGCAAAACAATTGGGCGTTAATACCGTCGCAATCAAAAACATAACTTACGTGTTAACAAGTATAATGATCGGCACATTGGTTTCTGTGAGCGGCATAATTGGTTTTGTTGGTCTGCTAATTCCTCATGTCTGCAGATTAATTTTTGGAATTGATAACAGAGTTGTAATACCTGCATCGTTTTTTATTGGTGCGGCTTATTTAACTCTTGCGGATACACTTGCACGCACATTGGTCTCGCCTTCGGAACTGCCTGTAGGAGCTATAACCGCATTAATCGGCGCACCTATATTTATCTATTTGCTTAAACAAAAATTCAATGTTAGGGTTTAGCTGATGCCGAAAACAAACTTCACTTATATCTCAAACTTGAAGTTTGGGACTCGAAACTATATATTTATTGCCCGTTTCTAAGATTTTACTCTTAAAACTTGTTCTTAGATGAATAAGAATTTTTTGGCGAGGTAGCTCAGCAGGTCAGAGCAGTGGAATCATAATCCACGTGTCGGGGGTTCGAGTCCCTCCCTCGCTACATTTAAATAGGAGTTGAAGATGTACTCATTATTAATATTTATTTCGGTAGTAGTAGGAATTTTGTTAATTATTATTGTTCTACTTCAATCAAGCAAAGGCGGAGGATTAGCCGGGTCTTTCGGCGGTGCAGGTCAATTTGGAACAGTTTTCGGCACAAGAAGAACAGCCGATTTCCTGAGCAAGGCAACATGGTGGCTTGGCGGTGGACTGATGGTTTTAGCTATAATAATAAATTTGTTTTTTTTGCCCGGTCAAACAACAAGTAAACAAAGGGAGAGCATAATTCAGAGTGGCAGACAGCAAGCAGTGCCAACTGCCCCGGTGTTGCCGCAACAGAAACCCCCAACGCAGTCAAATCGAAAATAAAATTTACGGCGTTGTTCAAAAAGTAATTATTCAAAATTATGTTCGGTCAAAATGTGTGGTATCTGCGTTTCATTTTTTATCAAATATCATTTTTAGGACAACCTTATTCTTATTCATTTCGATTATGAATCTGCGAACTAAAATCCAGCAATCGAATTTTAATCCGGTGAGTTTATGAAAAATGAGAAGAAACCTGTTAAGGCATACAAGAATTTGGAATTTCTGAATTCTACTGATGCGAGGACGGTCAGAATATTATCGGAGTTTTACGAACCCAAATCAAGATTCGAAAGGAATCATATAGTTGATACAATTGTGTTCTTCGGCTCTGCCAGATTATATTCCAGAAAAGATGCGCTTAAATTATTGAACGCGGCGAAGAAAGATAAGTCGAAAACAGCCCCTCAAAAATTTGAAAAGGCGGTACAGCTGGTTGAAATGTCTCAATACTATGAAGATGCAACAGAGCTTTCAAGAAGGCTGACGGAATGGTCGATGAAGCTCCCGTCTAACGGTAAACGATTTATTATATGCAGCGGAGGCGGACCGGGGATTATGGAAGCTGCAAATAAAGGTGCACGTCTTGCCAAAGGGCATTCCATCGGCTTGAATATCAGTATTCCGTACGAGCAATTCGTAAATAAATATGTTGACCCGGAACTTGCATTCGAGTTCCATTATTTTTTCATGAGAAAATTCTGGTTTGCTTACCTTGCAAAAGGGTTGGTCGCTTTTCCAGGCGGTTTCGGAACCATGGATGAACTAATGGAAATGTTAACACTTGTACAAACCAACAAGATTTCCAAACCATTAAAAATTATTTTGTACGGCGAAAGTTATTGGAGAGAGATTATAAACTTCGACAAGCTGATTGCACACGGTGTGGTAAATGGTAATGACTTAAAACTGCTAGATTTTGCCAGCGATGTGGATGAGGCTTTTAGAAAAATTACAACTCATTTTACAAAGTATTATTTGAATAATAAAAATAATCACAAATAAAAAATCCCGGCATAACCGGGACTTTTCAAACTTAACCTCTTCGGTCTCTCAAGAACTGTTCGCGTGAAGCTCTTCGTTTAGCTTTAATTGCATCCATTCTCTTTTCGATAGAAGGCTTAGTGTAAGAAGTTCTTTTCTTATACTCTTTTAGAATACCGGAACGCTCATATTTTTTCTTAAAACGTTTTAAAGCTTTATCAATATTCTCGTTCTCTTGAACGGTAATACCTACCAATTTTTATCACCTGCCTTCCTGGTTAATTTTTAGCGCCTCAAACCTACAGAATTGAGTTATAAGAATCAAATCAGTAAGTATGTCTCAGTTCGAATTAAATGAAGCTTTGATCAGGGCGATATGTTTGGGTAACAAGTAACCGTAATCAATACAGTTTTTTATTTGTCTTAGTAGTTCAATCCCAGCTTTATCTTGTTCTAATATTTTAATGTGGTTTTCAAATAATTCTTTTACAGAATAAAGACATGGTTCATCAAGGTTTAATGAAGTGAATTTCTTTAAAAAAGAAAACTTATGTATATCTGGTGATAGTATAAATTTAGCACTTCTCCTGTTGCATAGGACATTATATTTATCCATCCGTTTTTCAGTGTTTAAGCTGAAGCAAACCAAAAGATCATCTTCATAATTGCCATCCGTTATTATAATAAAATATTTGTCATTTTCTTTGAAATCTCTAATTGCATGGGGATCCCAAAAGAATAAACCTTTCTCAATAATAGCCATTATGTGTTAAAGACTTTTGAAGTGTAAACCTTTCTGTTATTTCATCCTTGTCTAAAGGGGTGTCTTTATCTATCGATAGAAAATAATCTATGATTTGATTTAATCCCTTTTCAGATTTGGTTTTGCTCCACGGTGTATTTGGTAGGTGGGTAC
>CAZQQC010000039.1:0-20950 GCA_964595365.1 uncultured Melioribacter sp. | reverse complement strand
ATTCCAGCCCATTATTTAGCAAAAATTTTACAGCGAATGGCTAAATACGGTTATGTTGATTCCTTCAAAGGCAGAGGCGGCGGTTTCAAGATTACCGAACTCGCTAAAAAGAGTTCTATTCTCGAAATAGTTGAACGGGTTGAAGGACCTGTAATCAATTTAAAATGTGTTACCGGATTAAAAGAATGTTCTGATGAAAATCCTTGTCCACTTCATGATGAGTGGGCGGATTTGAGAAATAGAATTTACAATCTAATTTCCAGCAGGTCTGTTCAAGAAGTTGCCGAAAAATATTCGGAGACTTTGAAAAGAGTAAAATAAAAAATTTTAGTTCTTTTTATTTGAGCGTGATCAAAAAGTAATTTTTCAATTTTTCAATCAGTGAAAATCTGTTGTAATCTGTGTTTTCCAGACCCTATTTTTCAAAAAATAATTATTTTTTATTCACCCTCTTTTCATTCTTAAAGAAATTTCAATTCTTAGTTTGTTTACTTTTTCTATCGTTGAAGTAAAGCTTAAGAAAACTTAAATCCGAACAAAGCAGATTCAGATTGGAAAGCGACTGCTGCGAAAGCTGAAAATATTTTTCAGCAAAAACTGATTGTATAAATTCCGAACCGGACGATATAAATTCTTTCAATAATGTGACTGTCTTCTCGATAGCTTTTGTGTACTCTTCAACTGCTTTCACAAAATATTGTTCATCAATAGAGTTGTTTTGCTTTTGAACAACGCTTAAAAGGCCGGCCGAAAATTTTGCATAGAAAGAAATTTCTTCTAAAAGTTGCAATTTATTATAATCGATTGCAATATCGATCAACCGTTCCAAATCGTCACGTAAATGAATTCTCGAATTGGAAAGTCTATCAACTTCAATTAATATTTCCGATGTTTTAATCAATGTTAAATTTTAATTCCTAATCCTATTCCATCTCCAACAGGCAATATCACCGAATTTATGGCGGGGTTATTCAAAAATGTTTTATTGAAGTCGCGTATTATTCCGGTAGATTTTCGGTATGCAAGAGGAACAAACTTTGAGGCAGCATAACCGTGCCATAAAAGATTATCAACAAAGATTACACCATTTCTTTTAAGCAACATAAGAGAATAAAGGAACAGTTTTTCATAATCTTGTTTATCTGCATCAAGAAAAATAAAATTATAAAGCATGTCTAATTGCGGCATAATTTTCAACGCATCGCCTTCAATAATGTTTATTACAGATCCAAGTTTTGCTCTCTTAACAAAATTTTTTGCCAATTTGATGTTGTGTTTACTTTTTTCAATTGTATCTACCGAGGCATTTTTACCAAGCCGGCGGGCTATTCTGATTGAAGAATATGCAATTGCTGTACCGATCTCCAAAACTTTTTTTGGTCTTTGCATCAAAATCAACTGGTCAAGAAACTCGGCAGATTTCCAATCAAGAATTGGAACTTTGTTTGCAGCAGCAAACTCTTCCATCTCGGAAAGAAGCTGATCGGATGCCGGCCTAAATTTCTTCAAATATTCAATTTGGTCTGTATGGATAATATCGGGCACAATGAATTAACTTTATTTTTTATAATACCTAAAGGAGGACTTACTCACCTTAGGCAGTTTCGTCTTCTGCGTATTACTAAAGAAGCTTACGAACAAGCTCTTCTTTCTCAACTTGATTTAGCTGTTCTATTTTTTGTTCCCTCAATTTGTCTAAGAACTAATCATTCTAAAGATTCTGTTGAGCGTTACATTTGTGACTTCGAAGCTGTTAAGCTTCTTTCTTCTAAGTTCGATGACCTCAACACTATTTCTCTTGTTACCCGTTTATCTAAATCTGTTGTCTGTCAGTATCTTGATTTATTACCGGCTGACTCGTAATTTTTATTCGTTCTTCCTTCGGTATCATTTGAGACTATTTTATCAAGGTCATCTTCTTCGTTTGAACAAAGTCTCCAGCAGCTATCCGGTAAAAGTAAACGCCGTTTGTTACTTTATTTCCAAAATTATCAGTACCGTTCCAAACAATTTGATATGTACCCGCAGGTTGCTCTTCGTTTACCAACGTTGCAACTTCTCTACCAAGCATATCGTAAACTATCAAAGTTGTGTAGCTTGTAGCTTGCAGCTTGTAGCTAATATTCGTGCTCGGATTAAATGGATTAGGATAATTCTGATTCAGCGAGTAGTTAGCCGGAATTTCTTCTTGAGTACATTCCTTTTCCAGTTTCATTGCATTTCTATTATTATCTGTTACCATACTTGCTTGCGGTAGCGGCGCATTCACAACTTCCACATAAAACTCATTTGATACTTTGGTTGTGTTACTGCCGTCTCTTACTGTACACCGTAGCCTAAAGTTTCTTAGATCATACGGATTAAATGGTTTGCTAAAGTAAGGTGAGTTTGTACCTATAGGTACCCACTCGTTACTCGGAGCCACATCAATAATAATTTCTCCGTCTTTCTTCTTTTCTTTATCTTTTTTCTCTTTTTCCTTTTTTACGCTCTCATAAGTTTGTAAATAACCAAATCCATCCGAATACATTATTTCCCACTGATATGTAAATGGCTCAAGACCATTTCCTAATGTAACATACCAATTGCCGGTTCCTCCTTGATAAAGTGTGTTATCCCCCGACAAAGAAACACTAGTTAATGGCGCTGGCAAAAGATTAGCTTCACTAACAAACCAATAAAGTAAACCTGCGATCGAGCGAATCCCATAAACAAACGAATAATTCGAAATATCTGATAAAGGTATATAAGTATGTGGTGTTGGCCCCCCAAATATACTGTTAAGTTGTTGAATCATTTCCGGTAAACCTGGATAAAGAATAAAATTATCATTTACTCCGTTCGAATTATTTCCATCAACATCATCACTTCCAAAGAAATTGGTTATTTGAGCCGTTGGATAAAATAATGATTTAAGAGGGTATGAAGAATTATAATCTATTAACCCACCTTGATTAATAGCATTTTGATAAGTCCACTGATTATAAATTGCAGGTTGATTCATCCACTCTTCATAACCATCAGCGTCTATTATTGGTGGACGAGGATCGTTATGGACATGCGCTGGAACTGTCATATCGCCAAGAAGATGACAAATTCTGCCCAATATTTCCCATACAACTCTATTTCTAAATTCTATTGATACAGTGGACCACCGATTTCTTGTAACAAATCTGCCTGTCGCCATCTCATAATAGCCTTTATAGAAAATGATTCCATCCTTATAAAACTGAATTAAATTATGTGGAGCGTTGTAGGCTTCTATAATTCGATTAGCTGGGTACGGTACCCTTAATTCATAACCTCCATACATATATTTCATTGACTTTTGATATGCGTTGGAATACCCGACGCCTGCAAAATCCAAACCTAAATAATCTCCCTGATCTGGATCCCAGAAATGTGTATTTGTTACCATCCATCCAAATATACCATAACCTTCATTTGTTGCATCACTATGATCTTCCTGATAAGCTCCGATTACAATTAAACCACCGGGATTAAATTGTCCATCCCCTTCTTCATTGTAGCCTACGTGGTCTTTCATCTCACGAATATCTTGCCCGACATAGTTTTTAAGCAATTGGTAAGCTTGACGCACCATATGTTGATGAACTCCTTCACCATGCGCAAAAATTGTACTAATCGAGAGGACAAGAAAATAATATTATACAAAAGTTCTTTTTCATATTAACATCCTCCCTTAATGGATTTTAACAATTGTAGTACTTGGATTAAGATACCCATAGGTTGTGCCTATAATTACCCCACCTAAAAGTGAATATAACAAGAAATAAAAACGACCAATCCCTCCAGAACTTCCTCCCGATAATAGCTGTCCCAACAGTAGACCTGTACCACCACCAATCCATAGTCCAGATAAAAAACCATCGGCTACTCCCGTTCCATAATCTTTAAAAGTAAATGTTGATATTTCTTTCGTGGTTTTACATAATACAGAGTTAGATTTTAAGTCAAAAAACTTCGTTGAATCTGCCGAGACATTTAGTAGTTTACCAATATATTTTTCTCCACCAATTGTAGTGATTGTCAATTCATCTTTATTTTTGCATAGTTCAGACACTCTATTATAATAATCATCTTGAGATTCGTTACTATATTTTTCTAAATGATGCGTACATCCGCTAATTAATAATGACAACGTTAAGATCGCTGCAATAATTTTTTTCATATTAAATCAAGTTAGCTGCGAACAAAACTACAATTTGTTGAACTAATTTTATTCTCGTCTTTCAATCTTACTTGTCGTATATGATAATCATAATTTTCAATTTTAAAGTAATCACAAAAGACATTCTTGTCAAGAAATAATTCACACACACGATCACGACAGGTGCAACCAATACTTTTAGTTGCACCGTTTTTGGGGGAGGCACCCAAGAAAAGAATCCTTAGTTTTTTGCATAAAAGAAATTCATTTCACTTATTCTTGGATATCATTTAAGACTATTTCAACAAGATCATCTTCTTTGTTTGAACAAAATCTCCGGCAGCTATCCGGTAAAAGTAAACGCCGCTAGATAATTGAGAATTGAAAATTGAAAATTTTAAGTTATGAATACCCGCTTGTTGAAACTCATCCACCAATGTTACTATCTCTTTGCCGAGCATATCATAGACTTTTAATGAGACATGACTTCCTGTCGGAAGCTGATAACTAATCACCGTCTCCGGATTAAAGGGATTAGGATAATTTTGATTGAGCACATACTGAATCGGTTTAACCTGATTATCTGCTACATCAGTTCCGCCACTAACTTTTCCTACAAAAGCTCCGCGACCATGAGTTGCCGCCACAATTGTCCCGTCAGATTTCCGCGAGGTAATATACTCAACCACCACATTACCAATTATATTAGATCCTTCTTGAGTCCACACCGTACCGGCACCGTTCATTTGGGATGTTGAAAAAACACCAACACTTGTTGCAATTAGATAAACTTTACCGCCGCTTGATACAGGAAGTATAGTAGCTGCACGAATGGAAGGAAGGGAAATATTTCCTTCAACATCGGACCAGCTTGAACCTCCGTTATTTGTATACCATAAGCTCTTAACACCATAATTGGAAATCACAACTAATATTTCGTTAGCATCATCAGGGTTAATCGCTATTCCGTGAATATAAGAACCGCTTGAAGCATTTAAGTTTGTTGTTATATCTATAGCAGTGGTTGCTACTGTAGAATTGTCCATCTTAAATATTTTCGGTGAACCTGTTGTTGAAGAGGCAGCTAAATAAAGTATATTAGCAGGAGTTCTTGAAACCGCCAAAGTTGAATAAGTATATCCAGCAGGTATTTGCTGCAACGATATCAAGGACCAACCCTGGGAAGTTGAATCTTGATAGTCCGGAATCAACGACAGAGAATTATTCCTCCACAAAATATTTCCAGCAACGTAATACATATAATTTTCATTGTTTGGATCCACAGCATACGGGTTAATAAATTTCATGCTTGTTGCACCAATAGGAGTCACTACCGTCCAATAATTTCCGTTAATATCACCATTACTATTATTTACAAATCGTAAAACCCTACCGTTTTGTGAAGAACTATAAGTAAAAACCTTCCCGTTTAAATTTTGAGTACCAATATACGCGTAACTTCCATCGCCTGAAGTAATATCATCCGAACTTGTTGCATTTATACCGTTCCATCTAAAAAAAGGTGTGCCGTTATCCTGCGTTCCGCCCAGGATGCGCGTATCATTTGCAGTTGGTGAGATAGACATTGTATAGTACTGGGTAACATTATAAAGATTATCTCTATTAACCCAGGGGAAATATGTTCCATAATTTGTTGTTGTAGCATCGGGTGCGTAGCTTATACCGCCATCATGTCCAACCCAAATTCCATTATTCCGATCAAATACTATAGCGTGTATATCAGGATGAAGGGAGGGATAGAAAAAAGTTGTAGGATTATAACCGCCAATCCAATTAAATTTCAGATTGGTGGGTTTTGTAGCAAATCCATCAAGTGACCTAAATAAACTTGTACCGGCTATTAATACTATATTCTCATTATTAGGATGAACAGCTATCGCCATGTTATAATTATTCTGTGTGTCTATATAACTACTACTGTTAGGAGAAAAATCGGGTAAGTTAACAGTTAAATCTGTTGCTGTTCCGGTCGAAATATTAATTTTGAATAAACGAACATCATCTTTTTTTGTTGAACCGATCTTGTTACCGGTATCTGTTAAAGTATAAATAACATCTGGATTTGAAGTACCGAACGCCATTACCGTTCTGGAATATTGAGCTGGAAAATTATTCGGCGTTACATTTGTCCACGTTATTCCGTCATTTGTCGATTTAAATATGCCGGGAGTTGTTGCATTAGTTCCTCCGTTATACTTTAGCTGCGATAAATAACTAACCATTACCCCATTTTGATTGACGACGAGATCAGTATAATAATGATCATTCAATTGCCCCGAATTTATTGTCCACGTTAATCCTCCATCTGTAGATTTAAGAATTACTCCGGCGTTTGAGCAAACAAAAACATTACCGGAAACTGGACTAACAATAACTTTAGAAGCGTATGAAAAAACACTGTTCCAGCTTGTACCATTTGGAGCAGTTAGATTTATAGAAATTAAACTCCAATTTTCTCCAGCATCTGTAGATTTATAAAAACCACCACCATAAAAGAATGCATTTCCTCCACGTGCCCTTGCACTATTAGCGTCGAACTCTCCGCCAACTGCATACCAAATATTTTGAAAACCGGGTCTTGGGTCCTGGGCAATTGAGGTTACACTCAAGATACTCGACTTACTGCTTTTAAAATTCCATGTAACTCCTTTGTCTGTAGATTTCCAAATACCGCCGGACACACCTGCGGCAATAATTGTATTGCTTGCAGCATCGGAAAGGTCCGGTACAATTGCGCGGGTTCTTCCTCCAATATCGAACGGACCACCTTCTTTCCAGTCAATTGCAACTGCATTAAATTCTTTCGCTAATCTTTCCTCAACTTTGGGTAATTTGGATGCAAACGCAATCTCTTTTTCACGAATATTTTCCGGAATTGAATTAGTCCCCGGATCCCTTAGAATTGAAAAGAAATATTCTCCCCTTTCTATTGCTGTTTGTTTTCTCTTTAAGGGAGATTCCACTTCTCTGCCCTCACCTCTTATAAATGCATGAGTTACCTTGCCATGTGCTTTAAAGAGTATTAAAGAAAATCCAAATGATATAATTAGAAGAAAAAGAAAAATTATTTTTTGCATAAGTTTATTCCTTTTTTTCATTGCAGTCCGATTGTTGGCGGATAAAATCTTTCTATGTCACTAAATTAATTTACGGAATTATTTTTTTACAAATTGATTTGAAAATTTTTTCACATAATTATTCCGGTCAAATGTAAAAAATCGATACATTTTTTAGGAATAGAAAACAACCGAACAGCACCGACCACTTTTAAATTATTTGATTAGCTGTGAAACAGTCCACAAAATATTTTCACCGTTTTCCATTTTCATTTTCGGTTGTCTTATCTCTGCTTTAAGTACGGCTCCTTTCTTTAAAGATTTTATATCAATCAACCGTTTAGCCATCTGCAATTTTAGATTTGTCCCGGGGGCTATTTCGTCGGTTGCAGAACCATAACCAAGAACCGATTTAACATTAACCTCTATTAAATAAACATCGCCGTTTTCAGTAAAACTGTCAACATTGCATAATACAATAGCACTACCCGGCGGAATTTCTTCTGCAATATATTTTTGCCTGCTTGTATCTGTATTTTCTTTTGACGAAGTGCATGCAGTTATAATAACTACAAAAGATACAATAAAAACGAAAAGCGATTTCATCCGGTGCCTCTTTTTCTTATTACGGGGGAGCGCTGTAATTTTCTAACAATATATTTAATCGTATCGTTCGGTAGTTTCTGTCTCGTTTATAAATTTCAGCACTTCACCCTAAAAGTTACATAGTTAAGTTTAATCTAAGAAAGAGTCTGTCTTTTATGTTAAAAACTTATCACCCTTAACGATTTACTTTTGCCTTTTACATCTCACGTATAAGATCATTTCAACAAGGTCATCTTCTTCGTTTGAATAAAGTCTCCGGCAGCTATCCGGTAAAAGTAAACGCCGCTTGTTACTTTATTTCCAAAATTATCAGTACCGTTCCAAACAATTTGATATGTACCCGCCGGTTGCTCTTCGTTTACCAACATTGCAACTTCTCTACCAAGCATGTCGTAAACTATCAAAGTTGTGTAGCTTGCAGCTTGCAGCTTGTAGCTAATATTCGTGCTCGGATTAAAGGGATTAGGATAGTTCTGTTCCAACTTGAATGATGCCGGTTTCAATTCCACAACTTGTTTTACATCGGTTGTACCGAAGCTGACATACGCACGAATTAGATTAAGGAATATACTGCCAGGATTCTGGCTATCGCTGTAATATACCCATGTTCCACTGGAAGACTGGTAAAAATAACTGTAATAAGCACTGGAAGATACGTAATCAGTAACCATTACTCTATTTGTAGCGGGATACGCACCTTCAATAACAAACATAACAACAAACGAATTATCGGCAGCAATATTGTACGATCTCAAATCATACTTAACCCAATTTGGCCACGGTACAGGATAAGGACTTTGCGGTCTTTGCACAATTGTAGAGGTAACCGTAATAGGTGCCGCTAATTTTTTTCCACCGAGTTGAGTACCCTTGCCCAAATAAGAATAGACACCTCCGGTAACGGATCCGGCTTGACGAAGTGCAACTCTTATCGAATCCAGTTTAGCGTCCGTAATGCCATTAAAGACTACTGCAACACTGTCTCCAGGAGTTAAACTTAATACACCGGTTGGTTCCAAACCTGTATCGTAGGCAATTTCCAGGGGCTTATTTTCAAAAATGCCTGTTGCAGTGTAAGAATAATTATAGGGTCCCGCCGGAGCTAAATCAATCATGTACACGGCAAAAGTAATCCTGGAATATGTTGTACCAAAATCCGGTACCAAATAATTAGTATTAAGAGAAACATCCTCGACAACCGGAGAGCCCTGGCCATATTTAAATGCTTTTACCTTAATCAACGAGTTGTTGTTATTATCAAAGTTAATTGTCAAATTCTTTCCAGCAGTAAATGAAATATATTGAACACCGTAGTTATAGATTTTATCGTTGTATGTAATTTTAGGATTGACATGAACGCGAGCTACCATCTGCGGCAGGTTAAGATATTCGTACCACCATTCACGTTGTAGATTTTTATCATTGACATAGTTGGCTATAAACCAGTCCGGCAATATACTTGCAAATCTTTTCGGGCTACCCATATTCGCCAAAGTTGCATCTAATCCTCCAATACCATCAATCCCCGTCTTTAAATAATTACCGAAAAAAGAAGCGCCGAACTGTTCGTACAAATAAAGCCCGAAGCGAGCCGCGCGTGAATAATCTGTCAGTACATCCGGATCATTTGTACCCCGCCAGTTGAGCAAGTATTGATTCGATTCGTTTGCAAAACGGCTTTGAGAATATATGCCATAACCGTTTATAATTTCGGCGGTAAGGGACCAACATTCATTAAAAAAGGTCGTTGCAGCTTTAATATAATTCCAATGAATCATATGTTGAAACTCGTGAGCAGTAGTGCTCATTGCTTTTTTCAAGCCGTTAGCATCAATTAGATTCTGTTGAACGCCGTCAAGAAAATATATCTCGCCTTTGTTGCTGTATGAACCCTGGCTTTCGTTATAACTTGAAAAATAACCTGCTACAAAACCGGCACCGGGGCCGCTGTAGTCATCTTTGATATCAAGAATAAGAATAATAATTTTATCATCACCGTCGACATTTGGTGGAGAGCCGAAGACATCAACGTTGGTTCGATAAATTCCTTTGTTGGGATTAGCAGGGGTTGTGGAATCGAATGCTTTTACAACACTATCAACACCAGCTTGATTAACGCTCGTTCCCCAAATAGAATCCGCTACAAAAATATAACAATTGCTGCCAATTGCCCGGCAGGTCGAAGAAACCTGGTAAAAAGGTGAACTAGCCCCCGTTTTAAAATTTGCTACCCACCAGATTTTTGTAGAGCCTACTTGAAAATTCCATGCGGTTTTGCGTAATGTATTATTAATTTGGACATTCGCTGGATCGAAACCGATTTTATCATATATTTTTTGCAATAACGGCTGGGGATCTATCCTGTAACTTTCCTGCGAAGAGGATACTTCTTCAACAGCTTTCTGTAATGCCACTCTATTCTGCGCATACGAAAAATTATTTGCGAGAACAAATGCAATTACAACAAAAGATAAAATTATTTTTCTCATGATTCTCTCTTTACTTATTAGTGTTTTGATTTAACGGAGTCACTTTTTCTACAACGAGAACAGGTACTCCTCCTTCCATTCTGCTTTTGCTAAATTGAACGGTATAATAGTTGCCTTGTTGTTTCCATAATTCTTTTTTTAATTCTTCGCTGCAATCGAGTAAATAATTTTTGCCGTTATCCAATTTTATGGCAAGTTTAGTAAACGGTTCGTTTCCAACCACCACAATAAAACCTTTAACGGCATTGCTTTGAGAACCAGCATCACCGTACTTGTAACTGCACGCCGCAAAATAGAATGCTCCTAACAAAAAAAACATTGTGTAAAAAATCTTCCGGTACATTATTTCGTCTATCCCTATTCTACCTCAAAATAAATAATTGATTGTTGTGTTGCAAAGTAAAAGCTCACACCTAAAAGACAACGCCAGCCGAATTTATTATTTCTATTTTACATGTAAAAATTGCGGATGGCAAAATGAACGGAACAACCATAATCGAAATTTAGAAACAACTTAATGCTTTCGGCTTCGACGGATGGCTCATTTATGATTTTAGAAAATCAACCGATCCCACCCACACATTGTTGGATTTACTCAAGGCATTCATCCAACAAGAAGGTCTTACTATCTATATACCCGGACTGGGTGAAAAGACAAGGAGAGTTCGGCGTGAGGAGTGAAATAGATGCGTCTATAACGCGAAACGAAAAAACTATTTCGACCGACCGGAATAGACAGACTGAAGTTATAGCGATAATGAAATGAGTCAACAACAGTCATTGGACGTTAGTTATTTGAACCGGTAATTGGCAGCGGGCAAGTAATTCAATTTCTTCCGGCAATTCTACTACCGGCTGCAAAACCGAATATGAATTTCTCGTTTCCCATCAAATCTTTCAACGTCATCTTCGCCACAACCGAATCTACCGAATCTTGAATCAATCTCCATAACGAGCGCACCGAACAATCAATCGAGTTTGTGCAAATATCCTCGATGCCGGAATGCGTATTGCAAAACGAATCATCGAACAATCTGCCACCCAGTGCTTTCAATACATCGCCAACTAGAATTTTTTCGGGTGGACATGTTAAAGTGTATCCGCCGATCTGTCCGCGCGAGCTTTCTAAAAATCCACCGAGGCGCAACACACGCAAGATTTTTCCCGTGCTGTGTTCGCTCAACCCTTCGGCTCTGCTGATTTCCGGAATCGTAAGAGCTTTCTCAACAGCATAAAATTTTGCGATGCGGAGTAAACATCTTAATCCATATTCTTCCTGTGCACTGAATTTCAAAAGTCCCTCCTAACCTCTCCTAAGTGGTGGAAGACAAATTTCATCATATATTTTAAATTCATAATTACATCGAGACTCTCCCTAGCCCTTTTCCATTGAGAAGAAATTTAGGGACGGGCTAATGGAATTTTCGATCCACACGAAATTGCATGAACCAGCTCGGCATACTTTTCCGGCAAAATTGATGGACCTTTTCTGCTGCAAAATTTTTCGAACGCGATTTTTAAATCTTCGGCAATTTCTTCGGGACTTCTACCTTCAATTGCGTAGCGCGGTACTGCATACAAAAGATCGCCGTTCTTGAATAATGCCATAAAAGGTGACGACGGTGCAATATCAGTTAAATATTTTTCTCTCAAATGGTCAACCGCCTCACGGTCTTGTCCGGCAAACACGGTTACCAGTTTATCGGGGATGATATTATTCTGAAGCGCAAGTGTTGCGGCAGGTCTTGCGCTGCCAGCGGCACATCCGCAGACAGAATTAATGACAACAAAAACCGTTTTATCATTCTGAACGGAAAGATAGTCTTCAACTTTTTGTGGTGTTGTTGCTTCTTCAAAGCCGGCAAAGATCAGTTCATCCCGCATCGGTTGAACTGCTTCCGGATCATAAATCGGTGGTTTTAATATATTCAGCATAGTTATTTCCTTTCTTGCCCATTTCTAAGAAGCTGTCTTTTAAAATGGTTATAGGTTTAAGTTCAATAAAAAGTTGTTTCATAAGTACTTGTTTAAGCTAAAATAGAACACGGATACCACGAATTAAATAGATTTTCACAGATTTATTTTTTGATAAATTATTTTTGAGCCAGACTCTATGTGGGCTTACAAAAAGCCCAATTCCAGTTTGGCTTCCTCACTCATCTTGTCCATACTCCATGGTGGATCCCAAACCAGATCGAGATAAACATCTTTAACACCTTTAACGCTTTTAACTTTTTCTTTCACTTCAGGCGGAAGACTTCCTGCAACAGGACAATGAGGAGAAGTCAAAGTCATTTTCAAATAAACGTTTCCTTCGTCGTCAATTTTTATTTCATAAACCAGTCCGAGCTCCCATATATCAACCGGTATCTCAGGATCAAAACAAGTTTTGAGCATGAAAATTATTTTCTGTTCCAACTGACCTTTGTCTATGGCGCTCATGCAAACATCCTTTTTACTTTTTGGATTCCGAGAACAAGTTTATCCACTTCTTCCATCGTATTATAAAACGCGAACGAGGCGCGCGCTGTTGCTGGAATGTTGAATCTTTGCATTACCGGTTGAGTGCAATGATGACCTGTGCGTATTGCAATTCCATCGGTATCTATAATCGTTCCGATATCGTAAGGATGAATTCCTTCAATTACAAATGAAATGACGGAAGCTTTTTCTTTTGCCGTTCCGATTATTTTTAATCCATCGATCTTCAAAAGTTCTGCGGTTGCATAATTTAAAAGATTTTTTTCGTGAGAGACTAATTCATTCCGGTCGAATTGATTTAAATAATCTATTGCTGCACCAAGACCGATACCGCCAGCAATGTTCGGCGTACCGGCTTCAAATTTTCTGGGTATGTCATCAAATGTTGTGAGTTCAAAGGCTACGGTACGTATCATATCGCCGCCGCCTTGATACGGAGGCATCATTTCAAGATATTCGGTTTTACCGTACAGCACTCCTATTCCTGTCGGTCCGTAAACTTTATGTCCGCTGAAAGCATAGAAATCCGCATCAAGTTCCTGTACATCAATTTTGCAATGAGGAATTGCCTGAGCTCCGTCAATTAAAACGGGAACGTTATGCGAATGAGCGATTTCAATAATTTTCTTTACCGGATTGACTGTTCCCAGTGCATTCGAAATGTGAACCACGGAAACCAATTTTGTCTTTTTACCGATTAACTTTTCAAATACACCTATATCGAGTTCTCCGGCATCGCTCATTGGAATAACTTTCAAATTCACGCGGGTTTTATCGTTCATAAGCTGCCATGGAACAATATTGGAATGATGTTCCATATTGGAAACAATTACTTCGTCGCCGTCTTCAAAATATTTTGCCGATCTGAGTGTTGTTGCAACCAGATTAATTGCTTCGGTTGTTCCACGGACAAAAATTATCTCCGATGCGCTCATCGCATTGATAAATTCTTTCACTTTAAGACGAGCAGTTTCATATTGATCGGTTGCAAGCTCACTTAAAAAATACAGTCCGCGGTGAATATTCGCATTGTCAAAAGTGAAGTAACGATTGAGAGCATCTATTACTGACTGCGGTTTTTGCGAAGTGGCAGCGTTGTCAAGATAAACAAGCTTTTTACCGTTGACCATCCGTGAAAGAATCGGAAAATCCTTCCTTACATTTTCGATTTCGAATTTTCTTTTAGTAATTGTGTCAATTTCATTTTTTAACAAGGGGCACCTTTTTCGTTATTCATTTCGATTCCTATACTGAACTGCCCGACCGAACTTGTCGAGGTCCTATCGAAGTACAGGGAGGAAAATCTTTTTAGATTTCTTATTCCGATCCGAACAACAATTCTACTTGCTTTCAATTTCCACTCGATGCAAATGTTTAAATATCATGTGATTGATCTGTTCTTTCAGCGGTTCGATTTTCACTTTTCCAATTACATCGTTCGCAAAGGCTCTAATCAACATCGACTTTGCCAGCTCCTGCGGAACCCCGCGCGACCTGATGTAAAACTCTGCTTCTTCATCAAGCTGTCCAACGGTTGCACCGTGAGAACATTTAACGTCGTCTGCAAAAATTTCGAGCTGCGGTTTTGTATCAATCCTGGCAGTCCTGGAAAGCAAAATAGTTTTGTTGGACTGATACGCATTGGTTTTCTGGGCATTTTTTCTGACAATAATTTTTCCGTTGAAGACACCGTGCGCGCTGTCGTCAAGTATTCCTTTATAAAGTTCGTTGCTCATGCAATTCGGTCTAACATGATCGGCAAAAGTATGATTGTCTATATGCTGTTTGCCGTGTGCAAGGTAAAGTCCGTAAAAATGAGTCTCAATATTTTCGTCATCGAGCAGCGAGTTGATATCGTTACGAACAATTGCACCGCCAAAGTTTATGTTATAATGATTAAAGACACTGTTCTTTTTTTGAATAGCCTGAACTTTTTCAATATGGTATGCATCATCATTTTCATATTGAACTTTGTAAAAATCAAGGATACCGTTTTCATCTATCAGTATTTCAGTAACTATATTCGAAAAATACTTTTCCGATCCGCAGCCTCTGTAATTTGAGATTACGCTTAACCGGGAATTTTTCCCGATCATTAAAAAATTCCTCGGTACAGAAAGCAACCGCCCTGTCTCGCTTGAGTTTAAGTACAATATTTGAACCGGCTTTTCAACAATCATCCCATCCGGAATAATTGCAGCAAAACCATCGCTTGCGTATGCTGTATTCAATGCGCCGAATGCATTTTCATTTTTAGAAATTTTATTGAAATGCAGATCAACCAACTGCGGTTTTTCTTTGTACAGTTTTTTCAAGCTGCCTATTAATGCGCCGCGCGGTAATTCTTTTATTTCACTTAATTCTTCCGAAAAAATTCCGTTGATGAATACTATAATATGGCATTCAAAATTTTTGAAGATATATTTTTCAATGTCTGTACTCTTTAATTTAGGGCGAACCAAAATAAGCGCAGGGACAAAATCATTATTTACTATCGGAGAAATATCCGTGTATTTCCAATCTTCGTTGTGTTGAGTTGGAAAATTTAATTCTGTAAGATCCTGCATTGCAGCTTTTCTAATTTCGTGCAAAAAAGTTTTCGATCCGCCGTTTAATTTCCTCTCGAACGCAGCAAAATTTGAGATGTACCATTCTTTTGAATTTCTCTGTTCCATTTTGTCACCAATCAAACATTCTGAGATTCAAGCGCTTCATCTTTCACCCAGTCGTAACCTCTATCTTCAAGTTCAAGTGCTAATTCTTTTCCGCCGGTTCTGATAATCTTTCCGTTAAAGAGAACGTGAACAAAATCCGGCTGAATATAATTTAACAGCCGCTGATAATGCGTCACTACAAGAACCGCATTATTTTTGTTTCTATAAATGTTTACACCGTTGGAAACAATTTTCAGTGCATCAATATCCAAACCCGAGTCTGTTTCGTCGAGTAGGACAAATTTTGGTTCTAGCATAAGCATCTGAAAAATTTCGTTGCGCTTTTTTTCTCCACCTGAAAATCCAACGTTTACATACCGGCTTGTCAAAGTTTCATCAAGTCCAAGAATTTTTGCCTTCTCTTTCATTCTTTCAATAAATTCTTTTGGCGTCAGCTCCGGTTCGCCTTTATATTTTCTGATTTCATTGATAGCAGTTTTCAAAAAAGTTGCATTGCTGATGCCGGCAATTTCAATCGGATATTGAAAAGCTAAAAATACTCCTTCACGTGCGCGTGTTTCGGGATTCATTTCAAGAAGATTCTTTCCATCATAAGCAATTTCACCATCAGCCACTTCGTAACTTGAATTACCAGCCAAAACATTTGCGAGCGTACTTTTACCCGATCCGTTCGGACCCATAATAGCGTGCACTTCTCCTGTATTGATTAATAGATTTATTCCTTTCAGAATTTCCTTTCCTTCAACAGTAGCTTTAAGATTTTTGATTAATAACATTCAGTCTCCTTGTTTTCGGCTGTTAGCAGTCAGCCATCAGCTTCAAGATATTTTCATTTATATTCTTCGTTCTACACTCTTCGTTCGTAGTTCTTATCCAACGCTTCCTTCCAATGAAATGGCAAGAAGTTTCTGAGCTTCAACGGCAAATTCCATCGGTAGTTCGTTAAACACCACTTTACAGAATCCGTTTACAATCATATTCACGGCGTCTTCAGTCGATATTCCCCGCTGATTCAAATAAAAGATTTGATCTTCGCCGACTTTCGATGTCGTTGCTTCGTGTTCAACTTTTGCAGTGGGGTTTTCAACTTCAATGTAAGGAAATGTGTTCGCGCCGCATCTGTCTCCAATTAACATCGAATCGCACTGTGTAAAATTGCGCGCGTCTTCGGCATTTTTTCCAATTTTAACCAACCCCCTGTAAGAATTATTACTTTTTCCGGCAGAGATACCTTTTGAAACGATTGTGCTGCGTGTATTTTTACCGATATGAATCATCTTTGTGCCGGTGTCTGCTTGTTGCAAATTATTAGTAACAGCAACTGAATAAAACTCTCCCACCGAATTATCACCCTGGAGAATACAACTTGGATATTTCCATGTTATTGCGGATCCGGTCTCAACTTGTGTCCATGATATTTTAGAATTTTTTCCTCTGCAAGCGCCGCGCTTTGTTACAAAATTATAAATACCGCCCTTCCCCTCTTTATCTCCCGGATACCAATTCTGTACGGTAGAATATTTTATTTCCGCACCGTCAAGAGCTACCAATTCAACAACTGCAGCATGCAGTTGATTGTTGTCGCGTATCGGTGCAGTGCATCCTTCCAAATAACTTACGTATGATCCCTCTTCGGCTACAATTAGTGTTCGTTCGAACTGGCCGGTTTCTTGAGAGTTAATTCTGAAATATGTCGAAAGTTCCATCGGGCATCGGATACCTTTAGGAATAAAAACGAATGAGCCATCGGTGAAAACCGCCGAGTTAAGAGATGCATAAAAATTATCTGTGTACGGCACAACCGAACCCAAATATTTTTTTATGAGCTCCGGATAATCTTTTATCGCTTCGGAAATGGAACAAAAAATTATCCCTTTCTCTTTCAGTGTTTCTTTGAAAGTTGTTGCAACAGAAACCGAATCGAACACTGCATCAACTGCCACCCCCGAAAGTATTTTCTGTTCTTCGAGAGGAATGCCTAACTTTTCAAAAGTTTTCAGCAACTCGGGGTCAACCTTTTCGAGACTTTCCAATTTCGGTTTTTGTTTCGGCGCCGAGTAATAACTTATATCCTGAAAATCAATTTGCGGATGCTTCACGTTCTGCCATTTGGGTTCTTCCATCTTCTGCCAATACTTAAACGCTTTCGATCTCCAGCCGGTCATCCATTCGGGTTCGTTTTTCTTTTTGGAGATCAGTTTAATAATTTCCTCATTCAATCCCTTGGGTACGGTTTCAGAATCGATATCCGTAACAAATCCCCATTTATATTCAGACGAAGTAACTTCGCCCAAAACTTTCATATCCTCGGCTAATTCTTCAGCAGTATTATCTTGGATTTCGTTCATTTTTTACCTTTTTCCTCTGTAAACACATTTAAAAGTATCTAATCTGGAAAAATTTATCAAGATTATAAAATGATAACTATATTTCGATATAATTTGTTCCAAAAAGAAAAAATTACGGAATGGTTCTTTGGCGGTTAATTTCAAAAAGAAGGACGCCGGTTGCCACAGAAACATTAAGCGAATCAATTTTACCTTTCATCGGAATCTTAACCAGGAAATCGCAGTTTTCCGCAACTAACTTTCTGATGCCTTTTTCTTCGTTGCCAACAATCAATGCCAGCGGTATTTTGTAATCCTGCTCTGTAAAATTTTTTGATTCGTCCGACAAATGTGAGCCTGCAATCCAGAAACCTTCTTTCTTAAGTTGCTGAATTGTCTGAACGAGATTATTCGCTTTACAAATTTTTAAATGAAAAACAGCACCTGCCGAAATCTTTTCCACAGTTTCAGTGATAGGCGTACTTTGATTAGTTGTTACAATTACTCCGTCAACGCCGGCACATTCTGCCGTTCTTAAAATAGCGCCAAGATTGTGCGGATCCTGAATTGAATCCAGTAGAAGAAGAAGCGGCAGTGAAGAATTTTTAGCAGCGTCAATCAATTCACCAAAACCGAAATACTTCTGTGCCGATTTCAACGCAATTACTCCCTGAGCATTGCTGCCTTTTGAAAGCAATTCAAACTTCGATGTTGAAAGCTGGGAAATTTTTATATCCCGTTTTTTAGCAGCGGTAAATATCCGGTCAATGATTTCACCATGCTGCCCGTAAGCAACATAAATAACCTCCAATTCAGAACCGGATTTGACTGCTTCGAGAACAGATTTTCTGCCGTAGATTTTTTTCATAGTTGCCTTCAATACCGATTATCTATAGAACGGGTATCAAAAATTATTATTCGGGAAAAGAAAATTCTTCTTCTGCAACTTCAAATTTGCAAAATAATCGATTGTTCTTCTTTTTAGGTTTGTACTGATTGAGTAAAACAATTTCTTTCTTAAAAATGTTGAAGTGATATTCTGCTGTATTAATTGCGCCATCTTGTTTTACAACGTTTACTGTGTAATCGCCAATTAAATCTTGGAACAGCAATTCGGTTCTTGCTGGCTGAATCAGCGGAACAACATTGGTTTTTGCTTTTAAGCCGGTCAAAACAAAATCGATCACATTTTTTTCTTTTAATGCTTCTACGGAAACTTCATAGGCAAAGCTTGTGAATTCAACAACCGTTTCGATTGCGAAAACACAAAATTGCTTTTTAGTTGACTGATCATATTTGTAAAAAGCTTTGCAGATATACTCGAGTTTATCGGGCTTCTTTGCGGGTATGGCAGTTAATGCAGCATGGGGTTTCTTCTTTCGAGTCTTGGGAATTTTGGGAACTTCTTTCGGTTTCTTTAACGGCAATTAATTCTCCTTTATACTCGAAAAAATTTTTCCAAGATCATCTTTCGAAAATGATTTCTGATTTCCATCCTTCATATTTTTCAAAACAATTTCACCCTTAGAGTATTCTTCTCCGCCAATAAACAGAACAAAACCGGTATTTAATTTATTTGCTTCGCGCATCTGTGCTTTAACACTTCTGCCCAAATAATCCATCTCGACAAGCAGCCCCTTTCTTCTTAATTCAACAGCAGTTTGATAAGCAAAATTTTCCAGTTTTTTATCGATGACTACTATATATAAATTAACAGTTTCATCTTTCAAAGAAAATGACTTTTCATTTTCGCATGCAAGAAGAATCCTTTCCATTCCGGCTGCAAAACCAACGCCGGGTACATCTTTGCCGCCCAGCTCTTTTACAAGCCCGTTGTACCTTCCGCCGCCGCATAACGCACTTTGTGAACCAACACTTCCGCTTACAATTTCGAAGGTTGTGTTTGTATAGTAGTCAAGACCGCGAACAAGCTTTGCATCTACTTCAAAAGAAATTTGTGCCGAGTAGAGAGCTTGTTTCACTTTCACAAAATGCGAAAGACTTTCGTCATCAAGATGATCAATCAGCAAAGGTGCATTTTTCATTATCTCTTGATCTTCTTTTTCCTTGCTATCGAATATCCTGAGTATATTGGTTTCAAATCTTTTTTTACTTTCGCTGGAAAGTTTAGCAAAGTAGGGTTGTAAATATTTCGCTAATTTTTTTTTATAATTTTCTCTTGAAGACTGAATACCAAGCGAGTTAATCTTAACCAAAATATTTTTTAATCCCAATGCTTTAAGAATTTCATAAGACATGATTATCATTTCGGCATCAAGCAATGGATCATTACCTCCGATTGCTTCTGCTCCAAACTGGTGAAACTGTCTCAACCTTCCGGCTTGGGGACGCTCCTGGCGAAACATTGGCGAAATGTAATAAAGTTTGCTCAGGTTTTGTTTTTTATCCAATGAATGTTCTATAAACGCGCGAACAACGCCGGCGGTCATTTCGGGCCGGAGCGTTAAACTTTCTCCGCTTCTATCTACGAACGTGTACATTTCTTTGCTAACAATGTCGGTTGCTTCACCAATTCCACGCGCAAAAAGAACCGTCTCTTCAAAAACAGGCGTACGTATTTCTTTATAATTGTAAAGAGAAAAGATTGATTTGATTATAGATTCAAGATAATTCCATTTGGGTATCTCAGCTGGAAGTATGTCGCGTGTTCCGGTAACGGCTTTAATCATTTTTGCTTTTAGGTGTTTTCAAAATATTGCTTCTCTTCATTTTCGAAAATAGAATAAATTTCTCCGGCAGTTTTTGCATTTGCAAGACTTTCTCTGAATTCATCTTTATTCATCATACGGGAGATGCGGCTCAGAAGTTTAATATGGGGACCGACAAGGCTCTCTTTGCCGACAAGAAGAAAAACTAAATTAACAGGTTGTTCATCCAACGCTTGAAAATCTATCGGTTTGTCAAGCCGCCCGAATGCTGCAATTATTTCATTCACACTGTCTGTCTTTGCATGCGGTATTGCAAATCCCTTTCCAACACCCGTCGACATAATTTTCTCACGGTCATGAACAGCATTACGCATCTCTTCAAGATTTTTAATACGATCGTCATTTTTAAACAAATTGATTAGTTCATAAAATATTTAGGTTATATCCGTTCCATA
>CAZQQC010000038.1:0-21743 GCA_964595365.1 uncultured Melioribacter sp. | reverse complement strand
GATCTGTATCGATGTTATCACCGAGTACGTAAACTTTACCGATAATTTTCTTTTCCATTTTTTCCCTTCTATAAAAATTCTCTTGGATCGGTTATCACACCGTTGATTGCCGAAACAGCAACAGTAAGGGGAGAGGCAAGATAAACCTGCGAAGATTTACTTCCCATTCTTCCCGGAAAGTTTCTGTTGGTAGTTGAAATTACTACATCGCCGTCAACGCTTCTGCCGACTGTATCGGATGGTCCACCTAAACATGCAGCACATGAAGACTCTGCAATTACGCATCCGGCTTTTTCAAAAATTTCTTTCAGCGAAATTCCGTTTATGGTCTCCTCATCAAGCTGCTTTGCAACCAAAGTGCTAGCTGGAACTACAAACGTTGTTACTTTAACTTGATTACCGAACAATAAACTTGCAGCATAACGAAAATCGGTAATCTTTCCGCCGGTGCATGAACCTATATAACACTTTGTCAGTTTTGTTCCTTGAACATTTCGAACTGTATCGCGGTTATCCGGACTGTGCGGTTTAGCAACCAACGGTTCCATTTTTGTAACATCGTAAGTAAACCTTGAATGATAAACAGCATCTGCGTCACTTTCGAACTTATCGTATTCTGTCACCCCGACTTCACTTAAATATTTTTGTGTGATATTATCAACAGCTATTATTCCGTTCATACCGCCGGCTTCGATTGCCATATTTGTTAACGTCATACGTTCGAGCATCGAGAGTGAAGAAATCGTTTCTCCGTCAAATTCCATTGCGCGATAAGTCGCGCCGTCTGTTCCTATATCTCCAAGGATGCTGAGAATCAAATCTTTAGCTGTAAGATACGCCGGCATTTTCCCCTTGAAAGTAAACTTCATAGATTCCGGAACTTTCTCCCAAATCTTTCCTGTGCCGAGAATAAATGCTGCATCAGTATTCCCTACACCTGTCGCAAACATTCCAAACGCGCCTGAAGTACACGTGTGCGAATCTGTTCCGAACAAAACCGTTCCAGGGATATTGTAACCTTCTTCTGCAAGCGCGATGTGACAAACTCCCTTGTATCTTTCGGTACCTACGTCATAATAGTTCGGCAGCGATTGTTCGTTCGCGAACTGACGGAGTATATCAACGTTTCTATTTGCGTGAGAGTTCTTCGTGAAGATGTAGTGATCCGGGAAGATCACCAATTTTTCTTTATCCCAAATTTTCGCTTTGTCGCCAAATTCTTTTTTCCAGATAGCAATTGTCGGCGGCCCGCACACATCGTGTGTCATCAAAACATCAACATCCAGCCAAATATTTTCTCCTGCAGAAACGTTTTTTCGTTTTGCCGATTTCGCTAAAATTTTTTCTGTGATTGTCATTCCCATTAAAATTTCCTTTCTCTCTACTTAACAGCAAATTCTTTTTCTTGTAATCGATCTACTTCATTCTTAAAAACCAAAAATTGATTGATTGCCTGCAAGTAAGCTTTCGCGCTTGCTTCAATAATATCTGTCGACGTTCCTCTTCCTGTAAAAGAATTTTCTCCGCTTCTTATTCTAACAATTGCTTCGCCAAGCGCCTGCCTTCCCGAAGTAACCGAACGCACATTGTATGATTCGACTGCTGGCTTGAGTTCTAAAGCTCTTTCTATTGCGTTAAAACTTGCATCAACAGGTCCATCGCCTGTAGATGATTCCTGAAGAATTTTATCTTTCGATTTTATCTGAATAGTTGCAGTCGGAATCAAATCGGTTCCGGCATTCACATGCAAATATTGAAGTTCGTAAATTTCTTCTTCCTTATAAATTTCATCGCCCATCAGCACCCGCAAATCGTCATCGAACACTTCCTTTTTTTTATCGGCAAGAGCAAGAAAAGCTTCGTAAATTTTTTGCATTTCTTCTTCGCAGGGATGATAACCGAGTTCGTTCAATCTTGCTTTCAAGCCGTGTCTTCCGGAATGTCTTCCGAGAATAATTTTTGTTTTGTTCACGCCAACAGATTCCGGTGTCATTATTTCGTACGTTTCTTTGTTTTTCAAAACGCCATCCTGATGAATTCCGGATTCATGTGCGAAAGCATTTTCTCCAACTATCGCTTTGTTCGGCTGAACAACAATTCCTGTAAAACCGGAAACCATTTTGCTCGAGTTGTAAATCTCGGTTATATCTATCTCTGTGCGAAAATTGCAGATGTCGTTCCGAACTTTCAGCGCCATTACAATTTCTTCGAGCGATGCGTTTCCTGCCCGCTCACCGATTCCGTTGATTGTGCATTCAACCTGGCGCGCTCCGTTTTGAATTGCAGAAATTGAATTTGCAACTGCAAGTCCTAAATCATTATGGCAATGAACGCTGATAACGGCTTTGTTAATATTTTTCACTCTGAGTTTCAGCTCAGCAATTTTAAGCCCGAACTCAAAAGGAAAAGTATATCCGGTTGTATCCGGAATGTTGACCGTCGTTGCGCCGGCTTCAATTGCAGTTTCAATAATGTCGCATAAATAACCGATGTCGGTTCTTCCGGCATCTTCGGCAGAAAACTCTACATCGTTACAAAATGTTTTCGCGTAAGCAACTGCATCGTAAGACATTTTCAAAACAGTTTTTCTTTTTTCCTTGAGAGTGGCGCCGTATTTACTATCACCAAACTTTCCCATGATATGAATATCCGACGTGCTGGAAAAAGTATGTATTCTCGGATGCTTTGCATTTTTCAACGCGTCGTACGCCGTTTTGATGTCAATTTCTTTTGCACGGGATAAAGCTGCAATAATTACTTCAGACTCATCGGCAATTCTTTTTACCGCTTCAAATTGTGCAGGCGACGAAACCGGGAATCCAGCTTCTATAACATCAACTTTTAGTTTGGCAAGTTGACGCGCAATTTCCAACTTTTCATAAACATTTAATGATGCACCGGGCGATTGCTCGCCGTCCCTTAATGTTGTATCGAAGATTATAATTCGCTCGCTCATATATCACCTTTTTAAAGAGTAAAAACACCTAACGCTTGTTCGTGAAAAATTTCGTTGAAGTTTTCGATTACAGCATCGGTCATTTTTTCCGTAGAAACTAATTTACATCCGTCAGAAAAGATATCCGCAGTTCGAAAACCTTTTGCTAAAGTTCTTTCGATTGCTTCTTCAATTATCTCGGAAGCTTTATGCATCTGGAATGAGTAATTAAACATCATAGCGGCAGAAGAAATTGCCGCTAAAGGATTTGCTTTTCCTGTCCCTGCAATGTCCGGAGCGCTTCCGTGAACAGGTTCATAAAGAGAATACCTGCTACCTATACTCGCCGACGGCAACATTCCCAAACTTCCGGTAATCATTCCAGCAATGTCGCTTAGAATATCACCGAATAAATTTGAAGTGAGAATTACATCAAACTGTTTTGGATTGCGAACAATCTGCATCGCAGTGTTATCAACGTACATATCGTTCAACTCGACATCTGCAAATTCTTTGTGAACTTCGTGAACAACATTTCTCCAGAACTGCGAGACTTCCAGCACGTTGGCTTTATCGACCGATGTAACTTTTTTTCTTCTGTTTCGCGCAAGCTTGAACGCCATTCTTGCAATGCGTTCAACTTCTTCTTTGGAATATTCCATAGTATTCCAACCACGCTTCTCATCGAAACCGCGCGGATCTCCGAAATAAATTCCACCGGTTAGTTCGCGGAGTACAATAAAATCAGTCCCTTGCAGAATTTCCTTTTTCAAAGTTGATGAATCGATCAGCGCATCATAAATTTTTGCAGGACGGATGTTTGTATAGAGACCGAGTGCTTTCCGGAGTTTTAAAAGAGCAGCTTCCGGTTTCAAATTATGTGGCAGCGATTCCCATTTTGTTCCGCCGACTGCACCAAGAAAGACTGCATCGCTGTCATAACATGTCTGCAGAGTTTCATCGGTTAACGGCGTTTGGTATTTATCGTAAGAACACCCGCCGATAAGCTCGGTTTTTAGTTCCAGCTCGAAGTTGAAACTTTCGGAGACTGTTTTCATAACACGAACTGCTGCATTCGTTACTTCTGTACCTATTCCGTCACCCGGAAGAAGAACTATTTTGTGCCGGAGACATGAATTCCCATAACTCATACACCAACCTCTTCCTTTTTATTTTTCTTAAAAAGCCAGCTCATCATTCCTCTAAGCTTCGCACCTACTTCTTCAATTTTATGTTCACGATTTTCTTTTCTGAGTTTATTCATGTTCGGCATACCGGAGTGATACTCATCGAGCCATTCTTTAGCAAACTGGCCGCTCTGAACTTCGGAAAGAATTTTTTTCATTTCCTTTTTTGTTTCTGCTGTGATTAATCTGCTACCCCTTGTCATTCCTCCGTATTCCGCAGTATCGCTCACAGAATAATTCATTCGCGAAAGTCCGCCTTCATAATAAAGATCAACGATCAATTTCATTTCGTGCATGCATTCAAAGTAAGCGAGCTCGGGCGGATAACCGGCTTCAACCAAAGTTTCGAATCCTGCTTTTATCAATTCTGCAGAGCCTCCGCATAGAACCGCCTGTTCTCCAAACAAATCTGTCTCGGTCTCATCTTTAAAGTTTGTTTCAATTACGCCAGCTCTCGTACCGCCAATTCCTTTTGCCCATGCAAGCGCCAGATCTTTTGTACAGCCGGAAGGATCCTGCTGCACGGCAATTAAACACGGAACGCCGGAACCTTCGAGGTAAGTTCTGCGAACCAAATGCCCAGGACCCTTCGGCGCAATCATCATTACGTTCACGTCTGCAGGCGGAACAATTTGTTTGTAGTGAATATTGAATCCGTGACCGAACGCGAGTGTGTCACCGGATTTCAAATTCGGTGCAATCTCTTTATCGTAAACTTCTTTTTGATTTTGGTCTGGAAGAAGAATCATAATCACATCCGCATATTTAACCGCTTCGTCAACAGTCAGAACTTTCACTCCGGCTTTCCCGGCTTTTTCCCATGTTGCTGAAGTTTTGCGAAGACCAATGACAACATTCATTCCGCTTTCTTTTAAATTGAGCGCATGCGCGTGACCTTGACTTCCGAATCCAAGAACGGCAATTTTTTTATTTTTTAACAGATCGAGATTTGCATCTCCGTCATAATAAACTTTCATCTTTTCACCTTAATTAGTTGTTAAATTTTCTTTCTTTTGTATTTTTAATTGTTCGCCGCGTTTGAGCGCTACAATTCCAGAACGTGCCATTTCTTTTATTCCGAAGGGCGCCAACACGTTAATTGCTGCGTCAATCTTATCAGGCGGTCCTGTAATTTCTATCATCATAGATTTGTTTGTAATGTCAACAATGTTTCCGCGGAAGATGTCGCAAATATTTTTTATCTCTTCCATAGAACCTTTGTGAATACCGACTGTGATCAGTGCAAGTTCACGTTCAACGTGATACGTTTCGGCAAGATCAATCACTTTGATTGTGTCGATCAACCTGTTAAGCTGTTTAACAACTTGATCGATCAACTGGTCATCTCCCTCGGTCACTATAGTCATGCGCGACACTTCGGCAATTTCCGTTTCACCGATCGAAATGCTTATGATGTTGAAACCTTTGCCGCTAAACATAGTTGCTACTCTGTCGAACGCACCGAAATGATTTTCTACCAAAACCGCAATTGTGTGTTTCATCTTATATCATTCCCTTTGGATTTAATCTTTTTATCATCATATCGGAAATTGATGCGCCGGATGGAACCATCGGAAATACCATATCTTCCTTCACAACTTTGAATTCGACGAGAACCGGTCTATCGTTAATTGAAAAAGCTTTATCTAAAAGTGAATCGACTTCTTTAGGATTATCGGTTGAATAAGATTCTATGCCAAATGCTTCGCCGACTTTTACAAAGTTAGGATTGCTCATGCTCAAATCGGTAAAGCTGTATTTCTCGGCGTGAAATAATTCCTGCCATTGTCTAACCATTCCTAAAAAGCTGTTGTTGATCACAAAAAATTTTACGGGCACTTTGTAGGCAGCAGCGGTAATTAACTCTTGAATGTTCATCTGGAACCCGCCGTCGCCGCTAATCGAAACAATCGGTCTATCTTTAACCGCAAACGAAGCACCGATAGATGCCGGAACCGAGAAACCCATTGTTCCCAGGCCTCCGCTGGTAAGATTTGAACGCGGATGATTGTACTTGTAATATTGTGCTGTCCACATTTGATGCTGCCCAACATCAGTTACAATCACGGCTTCACCTTTTGTCTTTTGAAATATTTTTTCGATTACAAATTCTGTGCGGAGTCTTCCGTCGTTATCTTCATAAACAAGGGGGCATTCGTCTTTCCATCCATTAATTTGATTCCACCATTCAGTCACTTCCGGTACGTGCGGCATTTCAGCAGCAATTTCCGCAATCACGTGTTTTACATCCCCAACTATCGGAAGATCAACTACAACGTTTTTGTCAATTGCAGTGGGATCGATATCTACATGAATTTTGTATGCGCCGGTTGCAAATGTTTCAACTTTTCCCGTCACACGGTCATCAAAACGCGCACCGAGTGAAACAAGGACATCACAATTGTTTACAACCTGGTTTGCCCAATAGGTACCATGCATTCCCAACATGCCGAGCGATAATTCATCCGTGCCGGGGAATGCACCAAGGCCTTGAAGCGTCATTGTTACAGGCAATTTATTTTCGCGGGCAAAGAGCGCAAGTTCTTCCGAACCGCCGGACATGATTACGCCGCCGCCGACATAAAGCAGAGGTCTCTGTGCTGCTGCGATCACTTCTGCTGCTTTTTTTATTTGATTGATATGACCTTTATACGTTGGTTTGTATCCGCGAATTTCAACTTCTTCAGGGTAAACAAATTCACATTTTGAATTGATTACATCTTTCGGAAGGTCAACTACAACCGGCCCGGGTCTTCCGGTAGATGCTATGTAAAATGCTTTGCGAATTGTGTTCGCAAGTTCTTTTACGTCACGTACAAGAAAATTATGTTTTGTAATTGGACGGGTGATACCGACAATGTCTGCTTCCTGAAATGCATCGTTTCCAATCAAGTGTGAAGAAACCTGTCCCGTGAAAACTACAATCGGAACGGAATCCATGTATGCATCGGCAATTCCTGTAACTGTGTTCGTTGCACCCGGTCCGGAAGTTACAAGCACTACTCCGACTTTTCCGGAAGCTTTTGCGTAACCTTCAGCAGCATGAACCGCACCTTGTTCATGGCGAACAAGAATGTGTTTCAGAAAATCTACATCGTAAAGATGTTCGTAAAGCTTTAAAACAGCACCTCCGGGATAACCGAAAATGTATTCTACATTTTCCCTTTTGAGGCATTCGAAAAATATATCTGCGCCGTTAAATAACTTATCTGATTTTTTCATTTATTACCCGCTAGTTGTGTTAAAAACTTTTTAAGATAGCACCGGTATTTGCAGATGAAACCATTCGCGCGTAACGTGCAAGGTAGCCGTGCTTAATCTTCGGCTCGAACGCTGGCAATACTTTTAATCTTTGTTCAATTTCATTATTGTTCAACTCAACATTCAAAGTTCTGTTTGGAATATCTATTCTAATTATGTCACCGTTCTGAAGCACAGCCAAAGGTCCTCCTTCAGCTGCTTCTGGCGAGACATGACCGATACATGCGCCTCTTGTTCCGCCGGAGAATCTTCCGTCTGTGATAAGTGCAACTTTATCACCCAGACCTAACCCCATAATAGCGCTCGTCGGAGAAAGCATCTCGGGCATTCCTGGTCCGCCTTTTGGTCCTTCGTAACGAATCACAACTACGTCGCCGGCTTTTACTACTCCGTTCAAAATTTTCTCAACTGCCTCTTCCTGCGATTCAAAAATCTTTGCCGGACCGGAAAATTTTTGCATGTTAGCGCCGACAGCACCCGTTTTAACTATTGAACCATCGGGCGCTAAGTTTCCATAAAGGACTGCCAGACCGCCGGTTTTAGAATACGGCTCTTCGACAGTTTTGATAACATTGTTATCAGAAATTTTTGCATTTGCAATATTTTCGCCCAGCGTTTTGCCGGTTACAGTTGGTCTCGATAAATCGAGGACATTTACTTTAGAAATTTCATTCAGTATTGCCGAAATGCCGCCGGCTTTGTCAACATCTTCCATATGAATATTCTTTGTGGCAGGACTAACTTTGCATATGTACGGTACCCGTTCCGAAAGTTCATTCAAGGTTTCCAGATCAAAATCGATATTGGCTTCGTTAGCAATTGCCAGTGCGTGCAAAACGGTGTTTGTACTTCCGCCCATTGCCATATCGAGCGCGAAAGCGTTAATAAACGATTCACGTGAAAGAATTTTACCTGGCTTCAAATCTTTTTCAATAAGAGTTATAATTTGCTTTGCAGCTTGTACTGCTAAATTTTTTCTTTGAGGATCAATTGCGAGGATTGAACCGTTGCCGGGAAGCGCAAGACCTAAGGCTTCCATCAAACAGTTCATCGAGTTTGCAGTAAACATTCCGGAACATGAACCGCATGTCGGACAGCTGAAATCTTCATACTCTTTTAATTTCTTCGCGTCGATCTCACCGGCTTTATATTTTCCGACTCCTTCAAATACTGAAATGAGATCAACTTTTTCGCCGTCCGGTAATTTCCCGGATTTCATCGGTCCGCCCGAAACAAAAATGGTTGGTATGTCAACACGAACTGCAGCCATCAACATGCCAGGTACTATCTTATCGCAGTTTGGTATGCAAATCATTCCATCTAAGCGATGAGCTTCAACAACAGTTTCGACGCTGTCTGCAATCAATTCCCGGCTTGCAAGAGAGTAGCGCATGCCAAGATGTCCCATTGCGATTCCGTCATCAACACCAATTGTGTTAAACTCGAACGGAACACCTCCGGCTTCGCGCACCGCATCTTTCACAACTTTACCAAATTCTTGCAAGTGAACGTGACCGGGAATTAGATCTATGTAAGAGTTGCAGATGCCGATGAATGGTTTTTTAAAGTCTTCGTCATTTTTGATAACACCGGTTGCTTTCAGCAAACTTCTGTGCGGTGCTTTATCAAATCCTTTTTTAATTAAGTCAGATCTCAAATTGACCTCGAGTAAAATTCCGCAGAAAGCATAACTTAGGGCTTTGGTCAACCCCTTGTCCGACTTAAAATTTTGTTATTTTCTTTTTGGATTTGGGATTGACCTATTCTCTTAGCTTAGAATGGTAATTAGAATACCAACTAGAATGAGAATAATGTTAATCCCTAGAATTAGAATTTCTGAAGAAAGGTTTATAGAAGAAGACAAAACACCGCCGCTGCATGTGAGAGCTTCAAAACTTGCGCCGGCAATATTTTTTGTCTTGTTATACACAACTCTAAAAATTTTTGTGGCAATATAATGGCTGGAAAAGTTTATGTCAATAGAATAATTAAGGAATTGAACTCACGCTCACAATCATGAAATTCTCCCCTTGATGCGCTCTATATCGGAATTGAGGTACATATCCATTAACAGATGGATGACAATCTGATACAATGTTTTTTCAGATTAATAGTTTTCCGTTCTCCATTACCATATTCCCGTCAAAATAAACGGTTGGCTTTTTAACCACACCATCAAGATGAACAGGAATATCGATGGAACCGCCCATCGATTTGTTATCTCCTAAAGCAATGTGAATTGTTCCCATAACTTTTTCATCTTCAAGTACAACGCCGCTTAATTTAGCTTTGTAGTTTGTGCCGATTCCGAATTCGGCAATATTACGTGAAAGACTTCCGAATTTGTCGAGCATTGCATTTAGTTTTTTCGCTTGAGAGCCGCCTGTAATATTGAATGCCAATCCATCTTTCACTTCAACTTTTATGGGCTTGCCTTTTACCATGCCTATGCCTGCCACAGAACCGTCAACAAAAAATACACCGTTCGATTTTCCTTCGAGAGGTGCGAGAAATGCCTCGCCAGTTGGAAGGTTTCCACTTTCGCCCTTTTTATGAAAAAGACCTTTGCTTGCAAATGCAGGTCTGCCGGTGATGTCCATCTCAATGTCTGTTCCAGCTGCAGATGTAACTCTAAGATGATTTACGTTATCAAGTATTTCTTTTAAGTTGATTGTGAGCGCAGCAATTTTTTTGTAATCGGCGTTTAATCCTCGAATCATAACCTCTTCGGTAATTCCTGGAAACGTTGCAACCCTTGCACCCGATTCAGATGCATTTCTCCTTGCGTTTGTGTGTGTGAGAGATTTTTCCGTTGGGCACAAAACAACATCGAACATTTTCATTAACCCGGCAATTTGGTTTGGTGGTTCCTGACCGTGCATTTCCCGGGATTTCATTTCAACAAATAACGATTCGTGCCCAAGCCGCATAGCATTCTGGTAAAGAGAGTAACCGATCTTTCTTTTGAACTCATCGGTTAAAACCAAAACAGTTTCGTCTTTCTGTGTCCCCATGCAATCGCGTATTGCTATAACGGAAGCTTTATCTAATTGCGAAAGTTTCATGTTTATATTTTTAAAGAGGAAATCCGATGTTTAACTGAACAGTTGCGCTGAAGCCGCCTTTTTCAATAGCACTTTGATTTGTATTTGGAAACGGAATTACAATGTTAGTTCCGCCGCTCATTTTATCTATTCTCACAAGAGTGTAACCGGCAGTTCCTTCTACGCTCACATAATCCGGAATGATATGCAGTATCAGACCGGAACCAACAAAGTAACCAATCCTGTTTTTGTCCGGATTAAATTTCACAATACCATCCGAGACATCGTTCAAAAAATATTCTTGAGAATATCCGGAATTGTAAAACAAAACATTTCCTTCAACAATTTTCCAATCAATTAGCGAGAAAAGTGAAACGCCGAAATCTATTCCGACACCCCAATTGTTCATATTAAGCTCATAGTTTTGCTTAACCGTTCCGTTTTGGTTCTGGGCTGTTAGGCTTTGAGTTTGTTTCAAAAATTGGTAATAGCCCTTTGCCGTTATAAACAATCCATGAAACTTTGCTCTAAAAATATTTGCACCGATTCTGTACCCTGTCAGTTTCTTGAATTCAATCTTGTTGGCGGGGTCTATGAGAACAGACTGCGAAAGAACAAATGAGTTTATTCCGCTTGCATTAAATTCTTGCTCGGAATAACCGGCATAAAAACCGCTTAGACCTAAACATCCAAAGCCGAACGTTTGTGCGCTCGAAATTTTCCATGTTACTAGAATAATCAGAAAATATTTCAAGAAGTAAGGTCGCATTGTTCAACTGCATTTACTTGATTACAATTTAACAAAAATTATACTGTTTTGGCGATTCCTTTTTCCAGACCGTGTCCTTTCGGTCCCATTTCGCTCCGGCGTAACAAGAACGCAAATAACAATCCGAAAAATCCCAGCGAAGAAAAGATCCACATTCCCATTGTGTAGCCGCCGGAAAAATCGTTTGCCCACCCGATTAAGAAATTGAATCCGGCTAAACCGATGTTTTGAATCATTGTCATCAATCCGTAAGCAGTTCCAAGTTTTGCTTCGTCAACAATTATTGCAACACTCGGCCACATTACAGCAGGTATCAACGAAAAAGCAATTCCCATCATTGCCATCGGAATATAGAGCGAAATTTTTGTATAAGCCATTAAAAGGTAAACAGGAACAAGAAGCAGCGAGCCGAACATCATTAGTAGAGAACGTTTACCTACATAATCAGCCATCAAACCGAATAACGGGGTTAACAGCATGGCAGAAAGTGTGAGCATGCTGGAAAGAAAGCCTCCCATCTCTCTGGTAGTACCGTGAGATTCCATAAAAAATTTTACCGCAAAGGTTTGAAACGGAAATATACCGGAGTAAAACGTTACGCAGAGCAAAACAACAAACCAATACGAAGCCGAGAAACTGAAAATCTCTCTGAAAATAATTTTATCCTGCTTGGGAACCGGACGCAGGGAAAAATTTCTTTCGGCGTAGGAATCCATTCCCCAGTAAATTATAACTGAAGCAATTGCAACCACACCGGCTCCAACTGAAATCATCAACGGGTGTTGCCAGTATTCATAAAGCGATTTTGC
Source organism: uncultured Melioribacter sp. (assembly GCA_964595365.1). GTDB lineage: Bacteria > Bacteroidota > Ignavibacteria > Ignavibacteriales > Melioribacteraceae > Fen-1258. The sequence goes on along the minus strand of CAZQQC010000038.1, from coordinate 9,738 downwards.
CCAGGTCGGAGAATTGAGAGCCGCAAATGAACCGAGCCTCGCAAGAGTTAGGTTCAAACCGAATGCAAACGAAAGCTGCTTTCCTTTGAACCATCTTCCGATAACAGTGGTAACCGCAACAATCATCGACTCGGCACCCAAACCGAAAATTAATCTACCAGTTGCCATCCAGGCTAATGTGCTTGAAGCTGCAGTTATCGTTACGCCTATCAAACAAAGCAGAGTAAAAATAAATGTGGAAATCCGTGTACCAATCTTATCTATTATAATTCCGCCAACAAGAACCATGAAAACATTTGGCACACTGTAAATTCCTTGCAGCAGTCCAATATCCGAATCGGTAAACTTCAATTGTCTTGCAAGCAAATCTGCAAGCGGACTGACGCTGTCATAAATATAGTAGTTGCCAAACATTGCAAAACTAACGAACAGAAGTATCATCCAGTGGAAAAATACGCCGGGTTCAGGTTTTGCGGTAAGTTGATTTTCCATAAGCTCTCAGATTATTTGAAATCTTGCTCATGCCCGTGCCTTTAAGAAAGAGCAGAATCACGAGCAAGAGCAAGAAAAATTAATTGGTTGGAATATTTCTCAGAACATTAGTTAACAATTCCCAGAATTTTTTGACGGTGCTGATTTGTACTCTTTCATCCGGAGAGTGTGCCCCTATAATGGTTGGACCGAACGAAATCATGTCTATATCGGGATAGCGCTCTTTTATTATTCCGCATTCAAGTCCGGCATGAATTGCCTTTATGTAGGGCTCGTTCCCGTATAAATTTTTGTAAACATTTTTGAGAACCGAAAGAACCGGAGAATTAATATCGGGTTTCCATCCCGGATAACCGTCGGCTTGTTTTACATCAGCCTTCGCCATCTTAAAATGTGCAGCAATAATATTCGCAATGTCGAGCTTTTCCGATTCAACAGAGCTGCGCTGGCTCAATGTTACGTTAACAACATTTCCCTTGGTAGCAACAACTGCAAGATTTGTAGATGTCTCGACCAATCCTTCGATGTCTGCGCTCATTTTAATTACGGCATTTTGAACGGTGTAGAGAGAATCGATCAGACGGCTCGCCGTATTTTTGTCCATCACTTTTGTTTTCGATTTTGATTCTACTGCCACAACGGACAATTTCGGTTCAACTGAAGCCAATTCGGATTTGACAACATCGTTGTACCGAGCAACAAAGTTTTGAAAATCCGTTGAAGATTTTTTTGCAGCACGAACAACAGCAAAGCATTCGCGCGGAATAGCGTTGTGTTTACTGCCGCCATTAATGCCTGCTAAGCGAATTCCAAATTTGTAATTCAACGCATGAAGGAGCCTCGCCATAATTTTTATTGCATTGCCTCTTCCGGCATTGATATCGAGTCCGGAATGCCCGCCTTTCAAACCGGTAACTTTAATTTCAAAAGCAACTGTGTTTGCCGGAACATCGTTTTGATTAAATCTAAATTTTACATAAGTATTTTGCCCGCCGGCACAACCGATGTAAAGCGCACCATCTTCTTCAGAATCGAGATTCAGTAAAATTTTTGCTTTTACGAAACCCGGTTTTAACGATTGAGCGCCGAACAATCCTGTTTCTTCGTCAAGAGTGAACAACGCTTCAAGTGGTCCGTGCTCGAAATCTTTCGATTCAAGTAGAGCTAATGCAGATGCTACTCCAATTCCATTATCCGAACCAAGAGTTGTGCCTTTTGCTTTTACCCAGTCACCGTCAACATATGGTTGAATCGGGTCTTTATCAAAGTTGTGAACAACATCGGCATTTTTTTCAGCAACCATATCAAGATGGCATTGAAGAACAACCGGCGTTAAGTTTTCTTTGCCAGAGGTTGCCGGTTTTTTAATTATAACATTGCCGAACTCATCGCGTGCATATTCAAGATTATTTCTCTTTGCAACGGAAACAACGTACTGTGCAACCTTCTCTTCTTTTCTGGAAGGGCGGGGATACTTGCACAATTCTTCAAAATGATTCCAAACCGATTCCGGTTCGAGATGGCATAAAATTTCTCCCATCGTTAATCTCCTTTCTTTAATAATTCTGTAAATGTGATTAATCTCTGTTCGTAAAGTTGAGTTATGTATTTCGAAATTCGATCATCAACTTGCTGAAATCCATCTCCAAATTTTTTCATCATTTGTTTCGAAATTGTTCCGACAGTCGATTTACCATCCATCTTCAGCCAAACAAAAGAACCGTATTCATCGAGCTTTAATTTTATATCGGGAGATTTCATCATCGGCACAAAATATTTTACAATAAATTTTTTTTTGAATTTAGGAATTAAAACCGTTACACGGAAATTCGAATCGGTCTCATGCGAATAGATCCGTACAGGTGTTAACTCTAAAGCGTTTTTACCTTTCAATATTTTTCTTCGTTCCCAAAAACTTAACTGCATAAGTTTCCCTTAAATGAAATGAGGTTCTCAATTAAAGAATAGACTGCAAATTTAACGTTCGACTCGCTTCAAATAACAGAGCGAGCCGAAGCTGCGATGTAACCGATTTCAAATGATTAATCAATTCAAATTCGTTTGATCTATTTAATCTGCGTGCCATTCTTTAAAAATATTATTTTTGATACAACCTCATTATTAAAAACTACATAGATACATGCGGAGCAGCAGGTTCATCCGGACTTCCCGCATGCTTTACCGGGATTCTGATTAGATACCAAGCAATGAATACGATAACAATTAAACTTATCCAGAAAGAAGGGGTTTCAAAAAAACTGAAAATTGGAATTTCCCAGAATGCGAACGCTGCAAACAACAGACCAATTAACGCTTCGCCGGCAATTAACCCAGCAGCAAGAAGTATTCCTGTATTTTCAACTCTCGATTTTTGTGCATCATTGAATTGTCGTTTTTCATTAATCTTATCAACAACACCTTTGAATAAGCCGCCAACAAAAATTGCAAACGTTGTTCCAAGCGGCAAGTACATTCCAACCGAAACAAGCATTGGACTTTTTATATTCATCATGATGAATGCGACACCCATCAACATTCCAACCAAAATAAGAATCCATTCCATCTGTCCTTCAACAATTCCTTTCGATAAGATTGCCATCAAACTTGCCTGAGGCGCTGGTAAAGTTTCGCCGCCAAAACCTGTTCCTCCTGTTTTAATATTCCCTTCGTGCAGAATGAATAAAGGTATGAACATGACCGAAGCGGCAATCAGAATTCCGAAAATGTCTCCGACCTGCATTTTCCATGGGGTACCGCCAAGAATGTGCCCTGCTTTCAAATCTTGAAGCATCTCTCCTGCAACAGCCGCAGCAACGCACACAACAGCAGCAACTCCTAAAACTGCGGCAACACCGTCTGTGCCTTTCATTCCCAATGCAACCATTAAGAGTGCAGCAACTACCAGCGTTGATAAAGTTAAACCGCTGATAGGATTATTGCTTGAACCAATTATGCCAACCAGATAACCAGAAACTGCGGCAAAGAAAAATCCAGCTATAATCATTACAACTGTTGCTACTAACGCCGCAGCCACATCGTGTGCAAAAAAGTTATAAATGAAAAATGTTGCAAGTCCAACCAAAAGGATTCCAATCATAATCCATTTGAACGGAATGTCTTTTTCGGTTCTTTCAGATGCAACCTCTCCGCCAGTAGCTGCTTTCTTTGCATCGCTGATAGACCGTGCGATTCCGGTTGCTAAACTTTTCCTCATTTTCCACAATGTATAACCGGCGCCTACAAGCATTCCGCCAATAGCGATCGGTCTAACGTAACTTTTCCAAACTTGAACAATCGTTCCGTGCATATCTATTCCATCCATCGGTGTATTTCCAAATTTGAAATATGTTATCATTGGTGCAAGCAGACCCCACGCAAGCACTCCACCACTAAAGTTTAAAGCGGCTAATCTTGGACCTATGATGTAGCCGACGCCCATGTAAGCAGGGCTAACATCTGGAGAGCGGAATAAAATGTTCCCTTTTGTAAGAGAAAATAATTTATCTGCCGATGTAGCAAATAATTTGAACTGACCCAGAGCATAAATCAATGCACCCACACCCATAGCGCTAAACAAATATTTTGAACCGGTGCTACTTCTCTGCCCTGCTTTATGAATTTCTGCTGCTGCAACCGATTCGGGAAACGGAAGTTCTGCGTCTTCAACCATTACTCTTCTTAAAAGTGCAACGAACATAATTCCCAATACGCCACCAGCAAGCATGATTGCTGCTGAAACAACATAATTTCCTGTAGTAAAAAACGGATTCCAAATTCCTGCAATATAAAAAGCGGGAATCGTAAAAATTGCACCGGCTGCAATAGACTCCCCTATCGAACCAACAGTTCTGGCAAAGTTTTCTTCCAAAACTGTTCCTTTGAACAATTTAATTATTGCCATTCCAATTACTGCTGCGGGATATGTAGCCGCGATAGTCATTCCTGCTTTCAGGCCGAGGTATGCATTTGCCGCACCAAGAATGACTGCCAAGGATAATCCGATGATTAAAGCACGCACGGTAAATTCTGCCATGTTTGTTTCCGAAGAAACGAATGGAACATGTTTCTTTTGTTCCGCCATATTGTTCTCCTATCAATGGTGAGGTGTCTTATTAAATAATTTTCGATCCAATATTATTTTAAGATGTTGACTAATATAAAGAGTGAAAGTAAGCAGAGCAAACAGAAATTGTAAGGATAATGGATGGAGTTTGAAGGATGAATCGGAAGTCAAAAGGACAAAGTATGAAGTTGGAATTATCACAAGTTCACTTAAATGATCTTGATTTAGTTCTTTGCGAAAAAGATAATTTGCCCCAGCCGAAGTTCCTGACTTCAACAATAAATTCCCCATCACTTTACCCACTGAATTTGATGGAAGAGTTTGAACAAAATGAATTATCTTGATCGCGTATAATTTTGCCCTCGACGATAAATCTGTTCTCATTTCTCCTCCTAATTTTTTTCGTACTTCATACCTTGTACTTCGAACTTCGTCCGTCGTACAACGTCCCTTAAAATTCCATTCCTCTCATTCCAATATGACAAATGGCAAAATCATATTTAATGGGATCGTGAGGATCGAACTTCTTCAATTTCTCCGTTATCTCTTCAGCCATTTTCCAGCAAACTGTTTTTTGTTTTGTCAGTTCCAAATGTTTGCAAATTTTCGCAACGTGAGTATCAACCGGAATGACAAGCTGCGAAGCCGAAAATTCTTTCCAGAGTCCAAAATCTAGTTCATCTTTTCTAATCATCCATCGCAGAAAGAGATTCATTCGTTTGCATGCGCTTCCTTTCATCGGATCTGGCGACATGAATTTTAGCCCTTGTGTCAATTCGCCTTTTTCTAGAAGAAACGAATTGAAATGCTCTGTAAAAAATGTAATTGAGTTTTTAAGATTAGCATCTTTATCAAAATAATAGAGAAGAAATAAATAATTAAGAGACCCGTAACTTGTGTATATCCGGTTCAAAGCATAAAACAATTTTGCTATATCTTCCGTTGTGTAAAATCTATGTTTTATTTTTGAAAATTTTTTCATGTCCAATCCATATTTGTAGTTCATAACAAAATGGTAAGGTTCTTTAATTACGACATGAATTTTTTCCAGCGTATCTATAATCTGCTTAATATTGCCGAAAGCGAATACGGATGATACAAATGCACTTATCTCTCTATCGTGAAAATTTTTGAAGCGGTGAGGAAATTCTAACGGATCGGGAGAGAGTTGCGAAAAATTAAAGTACTTGTAATGATATTCTAATTTCTTCTTTAGCGCTGATTCTTTTGGTGATAAGGACAAAAGTTACCCGTGATTTATTGGATCGATTCATTTTTCTGTTTGCAACATAATCATTTGCTTCTAATCTATAAAGGTAGAAAACCTTGCACAAGTTGATCATAACGGTGTATATGAAAAAAGGAGGGCTAAAAAATTTAACGATAGTGCCCCAAAGTACCTAAAGAGTACCCTCGCCTAAATTTGATTTATCGAGTTGAAACGTTATTTACGCATAAGAAATTTCACTAAAAGAATTTAAGACCCTGTTTTTATTTTCTATTCTTCTCAAAAACGTAGCGTCTGCATCAATTTGAAATTTATTTACCAGGTTTTGCAAGTTTGTTGTTAAGTTGCTCAAGTCTTCCGAAGCTTTAGCTATTTGTTGAATACGTGCAGCAGACTCATGTGTAACGCTCGATATACCTTCGATGCTCTTGCTAATCTGTTCTGCTGCAGATGATTGTTCTTCGCTTGCTGCGGCTACCTGATTGACTACATCGATTGTTTCATTTGTGCTGCCAATAATTTCATCCAGTGCGCTTATAGCTTTTTTTGCCAATTCTTTTCCTGTCTCAACTTCCCTGGTTCCGCTTTCAATGGATTCTACAGCATTGCCGGTATCTTTCTGAATCTTTTTAATCATCGTAGCAATTTCTTTAGTTGCTTTAGTAGTACGTTCGGCAAGCTTACGAACTTCATCGGCAACGACAGCAAAGCCGCGTCCTTGTTCGCCTGCCCGGGCAGCTTCAATTGCAGCATTGAGTGCAAGTAAGTTCGTCTGGTCTGCAATGTCGTCAATAACTTGAATGATCTCACCAATTTGGTTGCTGCTCTTTCCAAGTTCTTTAACAATAGAAGCAGCATTACCAACTACTTGAGCTATACAGTTCATACCTTCTACAGTTTGCTTAACAACTTGTCCACCGTTAATAGCCGATTGCGCTGCTCTTTGAGAAAACTCAGCAGCAGAGGAAGCATTTTTTGTTGTTTGCAAAATAGTAGATGCCATCTGTTCAACTGCGCTTGCAACTTCGGTTGTTTGTGACGATAGCTCTTGCGAACCGCTTGCCATTTCTTCTGTGCTTGAAGAAATTTCATTACTAGCATTCGCAGTTGCTTTCACAGCTTCGGAAGTGGCAATAATCATATCTTTAATATTTTGAACAGCATTGTTAAATCCATTATAAAGCTTTCCAATCTCATCGTCTTTTTCAGCCGTTAGTCTAACCGTTAAATCGCCATCAGAAAATTTGTTCATCTCATGAACCATTTTATCAACCGATTCTGTTAGATATTCTTTTTGCTTTTCGGATTCTTTGACAGCATCTTCTACTTTTGTTTCAACAGAATTTTTTTCTTTTGCAAGATCATTCAAGGTTTCCTTTATTTTTTCAATCATATGGTTAAATGAAACAGCCAGGCAACCTATTTCATCTTTCGATTTAACAACAAGGCTGACGTTCAAATTGCCTTCCGATACTTCTTTTGCAGCCACATTTAATTGTGTAATAGGTCTTGCCATACTTTTGGAAAACAAAACGGCAATTATTAGACCGACCAGAAGAAATAATAATGAAAAGACAATAGCTGCAAAACGTGCTTCCGCCACACTGCTGTTAATCTCTCCTTTTGAACCGGCAACAATAATTTTCCCATCGAAAGAATCTGTTTTCACCATCGACATACCCGCAACCAACGAATCTGCTTTCAAGAATTCATCCACAGATGTTATACCTTGAGGGTAAGAGACTACGATTTCGTTTCCGGAAATTAAAGCAATTAGCCGGATCCCGGGTTTACTTTTTGCAAATTCAAATGCCCGTTGGGTAGCCGTAATATCACCGTTTTTTAACCCAATAGTTACACCTAATGAGATGGTCTCCGATAAAGATTCAATCTTTTCATTGTAACTCCGAACCAAAAGTTTTTTTTCTTCCATTGGAAAATAAATCGACGTGAACAAAGCTAATACAAGTACAACTCCAATAAAAGTCAGCCTGATTTTATTTCCAAATGTTAATTGAAATTTCATTTTATCCTCGTATTGAGATTATTATTCTATCCGGAATAATTCTTTCACAGAGGGATCTAACGATTTTGAATTTATATAACCAACACTGTTAGGATCCCTGGCTACATTTTTTTTCATTTCTTCATCATCCGCTGCTTTGATTGGTGCAATAGCCTGACCGGATAGGACGAGTCTCATCCACTGCAATCTTACTTTATTTACCGACCTGGAAAGAAAATCGTTGTAAAATTTACTTCCGACCTCGGTATCGGATTGATCAATTACCTGGGCCTTATTACCGTTTGACCATGTAGTTTTGGAACCGGAAAAAATTTCTTTTGCATCTTCCTTTGTTAATGTTTGTTTAGAAGACCTGGAAACAATAACGCTGATTTGAGCAAAGCTCGAATTGTAACTCAAAAGAAAGAAAAGTGATAAAACTAAAAGTGTCTTAGACGATTTTAAAAAAATATTAGTTTTCATTTTTCCTTTCCTGTTTAATTACCAAAAATATAAGAAATGTCTAATCTTAGGTCCGGATATCGCACATTTTGAGCGTCCTGTATGTAGAAGTGAAACCCTTGCTCAAACTTTACAGCAACCGCCGGTATTGGCCTATAAACTATTCCAACAGTTGACATATTGAAAGATCCATCATCTGTAACACCGGCTTCGTTATCACCGCCGTATTCCTTCTTCGCTATTATCTCAGGGTTACTGTACCAATCCCATTGTACATAAGGGGCAATTTCTCCAATCCCTGTTTCAAAAGAATAGCCTACTTTCACGTACCATGTTTGGATGGAATAATTCGTAAATTGAATTACATCTCCTTCGGTAACATTTGCCGGATTTTTAGCCGGATTAACTAAAAACCTTGACAGTTGTGTTCTGCTCAACCCTGCATTTTTAACAATTGTAACTACACTGGCAGGGTTTCTTTGAGCATTATGTTCTGATATCCAATATTCAAATTGAAATAGAAGATTTCCAAACATCATTTCTGTGTAACCACCAAATACATTAAAATTATCTGCGGCCATCCACGGTAAAACGCCTCCTTTAGGAGTACCGCCTCCGACAGTTACATCGGGTACTGCAGCTCCTCCCGAAACATATCCTGAAGTACCGATTTTATAATCGCCGCCACGGAATTTGTAGTTAAAATCAAAACCTAACGGAATTGCATTCTTAACTATACCGCCTTCGCCGTTATCCGTAGTGAAGCTATAATTAAAATCTCCACCCGGCAAGTTGAAACTGCCGTACACCATTACAGTAGTTGTACGGGATAGCAACAAATGATCTTCATCTATTAATTCCGGAGCTTCAATTCCATAGTAAGTCGGTACTGCATCCAGTATCTCGTTATACAGACCAAACTTTCTGTAGATCTTCCCTATTCTGAAATTCAGCATATTATTTAATGAATATTCTCCCCAGTAATTTCTAACTTTTAAGGTGCCATCAGCTCCGTTTAGATTAATAAAGATTTTAAAATTTTCATTCAATTGATCTTGCATCATGATGTTAAAGAAAGGCGATGTCCATTCAAACAGAGATGATTCATAAGCTGCGCCGGAAGGACCTGTTGTTTCATACTTTTTTGCGAGCCTTGTTGAGAAGTAACCATAAATATTTAATTTGTTCTGGGCGCTCAATTCGAGTGATAGCAACATAATCATCAAGACTATTAACATCACAACGCATTTATATCTCACTGTAGATATGTTAAGCATAAGAGGCCTCCTTTTTTATTTGATTACTAATCCTCCAGACGCTAGTGTTATGGTTACAATCTTTTTTACATGTACATCAACAAAACACCAACTTGCTCTGCGGCTGGGAGGGGCATTAATATTTTATCTAAGTATTACCTGTTCATAATCGCAAGGAAAGTATAAAACTTTAGGGGAAACGATGTGAAATACAGGATGGCCGTTAGTACCA
>CAZQQC010000037.1:0-22157 GCA_964595365.1 uncultured Melioribacter sp. | reverse complement strand
CTCATACTTAGATACAGACAACCCCGGCAAGAATCTCCCCTAAACAGAAACTGACAAAGGTCTGTGGTTAAGAAGGTTTAACCACAGATAACACAGAGTGCCTACCGAAAGGCAAGTTAGGCACAGATAACCCCGGTGAAAATTCCGTAGTTAAAAAAATGTTGTTTGCAATTACTTCTGTTTTTTAATTTTTATTTTCGTTTTAATTTACACAACCGGTTACACAAATATTGCCCGTGACATTTAACCGCCATCGCGGATTAAACTAACAACATTCATTTTTAAATTTTTTTCTTCCATAACTCAAGTTGTCTTTTAACTTCTTTTGACGATGTGCTTCCCTGCGACTTTTTATTTTGGACGCTCGAGCGTGCTGTGAGAAGTTTGAAAATGTCTTTCTCAAATTTCGGTGAGATTTTTTTATATTCGGGTAATGTCAATTCATTCAATTTTTTTTTCCTATCAACACACCGGGCAACAACGTTGCCAACGATGTGATGGGCTCTTCGAAACGGAACATTTTTCCGAACAAGATAATCTACCAGTTCGGTTGCTAGAGAAAAATCTCCATCGAGATCTTTTTCGAACCGGTCTTTTTTGAATTTTGTATTCTTCAACAATTCCGAAGCAATGTTAAGACAATCCTTCGTTGTTTCAATCGCCTCAAAAAGGTGAACTTTATCTTCCTGCATGTCGCGGTTATACGCAAGTGGTAAAGCTTTCATAATTGTCAACAGCCCCATGAGTGCGCCGTAAACTCTTCCGACTTTTCCGCGGATCAGTTCTGCAAAATCCGGATTTTTTTTCTGCGGCATCAAACTGCTGCCGGTTGCAAATGAATCATCAAAATGAGCAAATGAAAATTCTTGCGAACTCCACAATACCAGTTCTTCGCTCAAACGGCTTAAATGCATCATGATAATTGAACACGCACCGATCAATTCGATCATAACATCACGGTCGCCAACTGCATCAAGCGAGTTTTCGACAATGCCATTCATTGCAAGAAGTTTCGCAGTGTATTTACGATCAATTGGTAATGTTGTTCCGGCAAGCGCGGCGGCGCCTAAAGGCGACCTGTTTGTGCGTACTGCACAATTGTTAAGACGCCCGACATCGCGATCGAGCATTGAAACATAAGCAAGCAAATGGTGAGCAAACAAAAGCGGCTGCGCACGCTGCAAATGTGTATAGCCCGGTACAATTGTATCTTGATACTGCCCGGCTTTCCTAAGCAAAACTTTTTGAAGTGTTCTGGTAAGCTTGACGAGGCAGGAAATTTCTTTCCGCATAAATAACCGCTCATCGAGTGCAACCTGGTCATTCCGGGAGCGGGCGGTGTGCAGCCGCTTTCCGCGCTCGCCAATTTTTTCCACGAGCCGTTCTTCAATCAACGAATGAATATCTTCCCTGTGCCAGTCAAATTTTAATTTTCCAGAAGAAATTTCCGTTCTAATTTCCTCAAGCGCTTTCAAAATTGCTTTTCCATCAACATCGGAAACTATTTTCTGTTTCATCAGCATTTTAACATGTGCGAAGCTACCATCTATATCTTCGTTAAATAATTTTCCGTCAACGCCAAGCGATGCAGAAAATTTTAATGCGGATTCATCGAGTGGTTTTTTAAATCTGCTGTTCCATAGCGCCATTATTTCAATTCTCTACTTTGTTACTTTAGTATCTTAATCATTTTAACATTCTTCTTCAAGCCAGCTCTCTGCTTTCGGCTTCAGCCTTTTGTGCAACACGACTAATAGTTTTGTACGGCAATCCATAAATTTTTATAAATCCTTCGGAAGCCGTATGATCAAATTGGTCTTCTGCCGTGTAAGTTGCAAGCGCCGGATCGTACAAAGAATAAGGTGATGTTCTTCCTGAAATTCTAACTGTGCCTTTGTAAAGTTTTACTTTTACAAGTCCGGTAACGTGCTCTTGGGTTTTATCGATGAATGCTTGCAAAGCTTCTCTTAACGGAGTGAACCACAAACCATTGTAAATAAGATCGGAATATTCCTGGGCAATTTTAATTTTGTAATGCGCAACAGATTTTTCGAGCGTGATTCTTTCTAATTCTTTGTGCGCAAAATGCAGTATTGTTGCAGCGGGAGCTTCATAAACTTCACGCGATTTAATTCCAACCAATCTATTTTCAATCATATCGATTCTTCCAATTCCGTTTCTTCCGCCGATTTCATTTAGCAGCCTTACGAGAGAAACGCAGTCCATTTCTTTTCCATTTACAGTAACGGGAATCCCTTTTTCAAATTCGATCATGACGAGTTCGGATTCATCAGGAGAATTTTCGGGTGCAATGGTATGAAGGTAAGCATCGGCCGGCGGTTCAATCATCGGATCTTCAAGCACTCCGCATTCGATCGCTGTGCCCCAAATGTTATCATCAATTGAGTAAGGACTATCTTTTGTTACAGACACCGGGATGTTGTGTTCTTTCGCATAATCAATTTCTTCTTCACGACTTTTAAATTCCCAAATTCTTAACGGAGCGAGATTTACCAAATCGGGGGCAAGTGCGCCAACAGAGACTTCGAAACGAACTTGATCGTTTCCTTTTCCGGTGCAGCCATGAGCAACCATATTCGCGCCTTCTTTGCGCGCAATTTCTACAAGGGTTTTTGCAAGCAGCGGCCTGCCCAGTGAACATGCCATTGGATATGTTTCTTCGTACATTGCACCCGCCCGCAAGGCAGGGAAAGCATACTCTTCCAAAAATTCTTTTGTGAGGTCAACGATATATGATTTTGATGCGCCGGAGTTCAACGCCTTTTGTTCCAAACCAATCAGTTCTTTGGATTGGCCGAGATCGCCGGTGAATGTTATGATCTCAGCATCGTAATGATCTTTGAGCCATTTAACCATGACGGACGTATCAAGTCCGCCTGAGTACGCAACAACAATTTTATTTTTGCCCATTATTTAATTCCTAATATTGTTTTTATTTGTTCAATTGTTTTTTTGATTTTCTTTACCGATTGTGGCGCAACAAGAATCGTGTCGTCTCCTGCAATCGTTCCTAAAATTTCCGATGTATTCTGACGGTCTATGAAAACTGCAACTCCCTGTGCCCGTCCGGGAAATGTTTTTATGATAACAAGATTTTCATTGTGCTTGATAGAAATAATCTCATCCGCCAGATGATATTTAAATGTAGCTTCATCGCCCGACGCACCAATTTTGTAAGTATAACCATTTAGTGTTGGTATGCGAACAATTCCAAGTTCGTTCAGATCGCGCGATAAAGTTGCTTGCGTAACTTTTACTCCGTTTTGTTTCAAAACTTTTTGAAGCTGCGTTTGATTCGACACTTCCCGGGTTGAGATTAAATTCTTAATTAAAGAATGCCGTTTTTGAATATCCTCTAATTTCTTGCTCATAACTTCCTCAATTTATTCAGAGACAATTTCTGTTCCAATTCCTTCACTGGTAAAGATTTCAAGCAAGAGCGCATGGGAAACTCTTCCATCAATTATATGAACTTTCTGGACTCCGGATTCCAAAGAAGCGAGCGCCGATTCGACTTTAGGTATCATTCCACCACTGATAATTTCTTCGTGAATATATTTTTCGGCATTACTTTGTGTGAGATGAGAAATCAACGAACCGTTAGCCTGGACGCCTTCCGTGTCGGTCAGATAAACAAGTTTTGCAGCATCGAGCGCGGCTGCAATCGGTCCGGCAGCAATATCCGCATTAACATTATAAACCGTTCCCTTCTCATCAACTCCGATCGGCGCAATTACAGGAAGATAACCATCTTTCAATAAATTTTTTATGAACGCGGCATTCACTTCTGTAACTTCTCCTACTAATCCAAGGTCTTCATTATTTTTTTTTACTTTTATAAGATTCGCATCTATTCCGCTAACACCAACTGCCCTTCCACCGTGAACATTTATTCTTCTCACAATATCTTTATTTATCAATCCGCACAAAACCATTTGCACAACATCGCGCATTTTTTCATCAGTATATCGTTGTCCATTTACAAATTTTGTTTCGATGCCAAGCCGTTTTGCAAATGAAGTTATTTCTTTTCCTCCGCCATGAACAACAACAATTTCAATTCCAATTTTACGCAGCAGCGTTACGTCCTGTGCAACCATGGATTTCAGAGTTTCATCCTGCATCACAGCGCCGCCGTATTTAATTACGAAAGTCGCACCTTCAAACTGCTGAATGTACGGGAGTGCTTCAATCAATACATCTTCTTTTCTAAAGATTGGATTCGTCACGTTCTATAACTCCCGTTTATCTTGACATACTCTTCCGAAAAGTCGCAAGTCCAGTAAGTTGCCTTTCCGTTTCCAGCATGAAGTTTCAAAACAATTTTTATTTCTTTCGGTTTCAATATTTGATTTGCTTCGGCAACCGGAAGCGTAACAGTATAATTTTGTTTTAGAATTGGCGTGCCGTTTATTTCAATTTCAAATTTGTCGGGATTGAATTCAATGCCGGAGTAACCGACAGCAGCAAGTAACCTTCCCCAATTTGCATCTTCACCGTGTATTGCAGTTTTTACCAGCGGTGAATGCGACACTGTTCTTGCTGCTTTAACAGCATCGTCATCGCTCAATGCGCCTTCAACTGTTATCTCGATCAGTTTCGTTGCACCTTCGCCATCCATTACAATATCTACCGCTAATTTTTTGAGGAGACCCAAAAGGTGTTTCTCAAAAATTTCATATTCAGAAGTATTCGGATCAATGGAGACTCCCGAGGCGCCGTTCGCGAGAGCAATTACCATATCGTTCGTGCTTGTATCGCCGTCAACGGTTATCCGGTTGAAAGTTTTATCGACGGTATTTTTCAAAAGTCTTTGAAAAATATTTTTTTCAATAGCGGCGTCGGTTGTAACAAAGCCAAGCATGGTTGCCATGTTTGGATGAATCATTCCCGATCCCTTTGCAATACCGCCGATGCTCACTTCAGTCCCGTTAACAAAGAAACTATCCGCATAATATTTTGGAAAGGTGTCGGTTGTCATTATCGCTTCGGCAGCATTAAGATATTCACTTTCATCAACCTGTTTTGCAATCGTGCGGATTCCGTTGATAATTTTTTCCATCGGCAGCATTTCGCCTATAACTCCCGTTGAAGAAACGAAAATTTCTTTGGGATTCACTCCGAGTACCGCGGCGGTTTCACTTGCCATTGTAAGAGCATCTTCATAACCTTGATTGCCGGTACAGGCATTTGCGTTGCCGCTGTTGACAACTATTGCTTTGAATGAAGCACTTTCGTGCAGATGTTTTTTACAAACTAACACCGGCGCCGCTTGAACTTTGTTAAGCGTGAAAACAGCTGCCGCAGTTGCGGGATATTCGGAAACTATAAGTGCAAGGTCTTTACGCCATTTTTTTATTCCACAGTGAATCCCCGCAACTTTAAAACCTTTCGGTGCAGCAATGCCATTATTTATTTTATCTGCAACAACTTTTTCTTGTCCCGGCTTTGTCGGGATAGATTCCCATTGCATTTTAGTAGTCCTCCTGTTTGTTGTAATCCGAACATAATGTTCATGTTTTGAATCGCTTGTCCTGCTGCGCCCTTCACAAGATTATCAATTGTTGAAAAGATCACCAGTGTATTCTTATCTAACAACTTGAAACTAATATCACAAAAATTTGTGTTAACAACATCTTTCATTTCCGGAATTGCCGGCGCAATCAATCTGACGAACTGCTGACCACCATAACTTAATTGATACGCATCGTAGATTTCCTTTTCGGTAACCACGGGTTTCACCTTGGTATGAATGGTCGTATAAATTCCCCGCGTTACCGGCAGCAGGTGTGGCACAAACGAAAAATCCGATTTCACACCGCTGAACTTTTCCAGGTATTGTTTTATCTCCGGTATATGCTGATGATTACCGACTTTGTAAGCGCTAACACTTTCGTTCACTTCACTAAAAAGCATGTTTGATGTTAACGATTTGCCGGCACCGCTTGTACCGCTGTACGAAACAATGCTGATCAATTCATTTTTCAGAAGATTATTTTTTAATAACGGGATCAACGGAAGTTGAACGCTCGTTGGATAGCATCCCGGGTTTGCAATTAACGATGCCGTTTTAATTTCTTCTTCGTTCCATTCGCTTAATCCATAAGCCACTTTACTTAACAATTCCGGAGCCGAGTGATCGTGCTTATAATACTTTTTGTATTCGTTAACATCATGCAATCTGAAATCACCGCCGAGATCAATAATCTTCACGCCTGTTTCGTATGCTTCCGCTATTATGTTCATCGATTGTCCGGATGGTAAGGCAACAAACAAAACATCGACATCATTCAACTTTGAATTATGAAATTGTTCAATCTCGAGAGAAATCATACCGCGTAGAGCCGGATGAACTTCTTCAACGAAATTCCCCACCGTCGAGCTGCCAAATAATTTGACGATGTCAACTGCGGAATGGTTTAGAAGAAGTTTGATTAACTCCAAACCAGAATAACCCGCTGCCCCAACTATGCATGCATTAATCATTTTACGGTAAACTTTTAATTTTTCGGGAATAATTATACACTATTATGCATAATTATGCAAACAAAAATTATAAGATTTTCGTTCGGAAATTATTGCCGCGATAGCAATTGAATTGGTCGGCTTTCCTGTGCAGTATCAGTTAAGCGGCGTTACTACGATCGAAATATGAAATAAACGGCACCAACCAAGCATAAAGCAGCCCAGAGGTAATCCAGTTTAAACGGTTGACGCATGTAAATCATCGCGAAGGGAACAAATACTGAAAGCGTTATTATTTCCTGAAGAATTTTTAATTGTGAAAGACTTAGTTCTGTGTAACCAATTCTGTTGGCAGGGACTTGCAGAAGATATTCGAAGAGCGCAATTCCCCAGCTTATAATTGCAGCTATATACCATTTTTTATCCGACAGGTTTTTTAAGTGACCATACCAGGCAAAAGTCATGAACATGTTGGAACAGATCAGCAAGAAAGATGAGCGTACAACCACAGGTAGATTTTGAATATAATTTATCATAATCAATCTTTAGACTTTTCAATAATTTTTTTGAGTGCAAAGTTAAAAAGAACAATAAAGAATTACACGTCGTGCCCATAGTACTTGTAGATTGTTCTGGCGGTGTTCTTTTTCACTCTTATTGTTTCAACCGTAAAGTAACTTTAGGATTGGTAAGCTCTTTTATGGCATCCTTAGCAATCCATTTAGCGGATTTTGAATCGAGTGCTTTAATTTCCTTTGCAAGTTTTAGTGCTTCTTTGTTTAGGTACTTACTACGCTTACCAATTTGTCTCAGAGCCCAGTTAACCGCCTTCTTCACAAAGTTTCTTTCGTCAACGGAATGTTTTTTAATCAATGGGAAAAATTTTAGAAAATCTTTGTCGCCGCGTTTCTTATCGTGAACGGCTAAATATGCAATCAAAGAAAAACCGGTGCGGCGGATAAACTCTTCCTTGCGCTCCGCCCATTCAAAAACTTTTTCGAAAGCATGCGTTGTGAACCGGAAAAGATTGCTGCAAGCGCCGTCGCAGATATCCCACGAATTAAAATCGCGCACCCATTTGTTCATCTGAGCTTTTGTAACAAGTTCCGGATCATCAATCATTGTTGCAATATACCGTGCTTCGTGGTAACCGTTCTCCCAAAGTTTCAAAGCAAGATTATGATCTCTTCCGATTCTTTTTGCCAGTGCGCGTAATACCGGAACATTGATGCCAAAAGTTTTTTCAATATTAATTCCGTAACGCGCCATACCTTCGAAGTTACGCGGATTGTAATATTTTTTTAACTCCTCAATAACTTCTTTTTCTGTCACTTTTATCTATTATATGAAGATAATCTTTCAAAGCCGTCATACGGAACTAAAGAAACAATATTAAACTCGATGAGTCTTTCCTTTACCAAAGGTAACGTCTTCAATATTTTTTCCGCTTCCGATTGATCCTGGCATTCAATGATGATTACTGCTTCGTGAGTCGCTTCTGTAAAATAAATTTCTTTTATTATTCCCCGATCTTGAAGTTCGCGAACTTTTTGAGCTTCAGCTCTCAAGTAGGGTTCGAATTGAGCTTTTGTTCTACCAACAATTTCTTTTTCGATTGCGAGTATTTTCATTTTTTAAACCCCTTAAAAAAATATCGATAAAAAAGATTTTCTTACATAACACTCTAAAAAGTAAGATTTTGTAATTCAACATAAAAACATTGACAAAGAATCACCAAACATCAGTGGAAAGATAGGCATAAAAAAATCCATCCTGCAAAAAGCGGGATGGATTGGGGGATCTGTGAGTCGGTCGTGCGAGGGGGTTTAATTTTTTAATCGAACTTGTTTTTAATCTATAACCTTTTCCTAAACTTCTACATGCCTTTGAACTATAGACAGGTGCAGTGGAGCGTGCGGTTTAATTCCCCGGTATTAATAAATTTTAATGATACCAACAATATTTTTTTTCAGGATACTTTTTGAAAGCGTTACGACAGATTTCGACGGAATATAAGATGAATCGACAAGGTGCCCAAAAATTTTTTTGGCGGACCATTTATTTGGTACCCGTTTAATCCGCTAGTTTCTTTAGTTATCGAACAAAGTTTTCTCCCGGTCCCGTTGAAAAATATTTTTGTTTATTAAATTGTTTCATAACCTCCTTTCGGCTTTTTTGCTATTAAGAACCAATTGTTATCTTATTCAATCATTTCGAGTATGTCCCGAAAGCTTTTTGGCGCTTCGCACCGTACCTCAACTTCTTTACCGCTGCGAAGTAAAAATTTAATTCTTTGAGCATGAAGCATAATTCTAGGAAATTTTTTCTGAATAGTTTTTTCCCCGTAACATAGATCGCCAACGATGGGATGACCGGTACTGTAAAGATGAACGCGCAATTGGTGACGGCGCCCGGTGGAAGGATTCAACTCCAGCAAAGTGTAATTTTTAAATCTTTGCAAGACGTTAAAGTTTGTAGAACTGGTTTTACCATTTTTCTCATCGATACCCATTCTGCCGGAGCCGAATTCTCTGATTGCTTTTGTAATTACTCCTTCATTTTCTTTTACGATCCCGTGAACAAGTGATAGATAGTTTTTCTTAACGGATCTTCCAGAAAACTGCCTATTCAACATTTTGTGCGTTGCAGCGTTTTTGGCAAATAGAATTACCCCGCTTACTTCTTTATCGAGGCGGTGAACTATAAAAAGTTTTTTCGATAATTTCTTTTCCAACAACAGGTGAATCGAAGTTTTCGTTTTATCGTTTTCCGGAATTGATGCAATGCCTTCGGGTTTGTTGACAGCTATAATGTCATTGTTATCATACAATATTTCTAATTCAATTTGATCGGGCACTTTTACTTTTTTTCAAATTTAAAAACCGATTTCAAACCATGTGTTGCCATAAACGGAATTACGGTGTAATGCGTTTCGCCCGGCAAAATTTCATCATATAAAGTTAAGCCCTGAAAATTGTTCGTGCGAATCGAAGAAACAAAATCCTTCCAATCATTTTTGAAATCATCCGGTTCAAGCGAGCCTACAGCTGTGTAAATTACAGCATTTAATTCCTTGTGAGTTTTAGAAAACTTTTCTTCCAGCTTGGTCGCAAAATTATTATCCCAAAATAGTGCCGGACTAAGAATAACATATCTATTAAATAAGTCGGGTTCGATAAAGAGCGTGTAGAAACAAAACAGACCGCCGTAAGAATGCCCGACTAATGTGCGGTTATTTTTTTCGGTTCTGTATTTCGAGTCGATCATCGGCAATAATTCATTTTTAATGAATTGCAAAAATTTTTCTCCGCCGCCGGATACTGGAGTCATTAGCTTTACTTCCTCGGGCAAATTGCCGGTAGAAATTTTTGTTGGAGTATAATCCCGGGCGCGGTTGTAAATAAATTCTTTCGAGCTGCCGTCTGAAGAAATGCCGACAATGATTGCTTCGGGTAGTTCTTTATTGAACGCCAGCAAATGCTGCTCCTGCGTCATTATCCCGAACGATGAATAAGCATCGAGCATGTATATTACAGGATAATTTCTATCAGAATAATTATAACTGCCGGGAAGACAAACAAAGATCGGGTATGTGTTTCCGTTGGAAATGGATTTTATTCTAACTACTTCTGTATGATGAAGCGTTACAGGTTGGAGTAATTGAGCATTAAGCGCAATTACAAACACAAACAAAAAAACAATCACTCTTTTCATTTTAACATCACAAGTGCTATACGGTTGTTTTCTATTCCTCAAAAATGTTTTGATTTTTTTATGTAAAACCGAAATAATTATGTGAAAAAATTTTCAAATCTATTTGTGAAAAATACTTCTGTAAATTAATTCAGCTAAATGATATAGAATGATTCTATCGGAAAACAACCGGACTGCAGTGCCCCATCACAAAATTTTTATGGGTGGAGATCACAAATCATTCTATCAATTAACTCATCAACGCTGTGATCCACAATTTGATTTTTAGATCGGAATTCTATCCAACAATTTCTTTGGCGCCTGTTCGACAAAGGTGAAAAACAAATCAATGCTTCCTTATTGCCATAATTGTCAGGTCATCTTTCTTCGACTCGCCGGCAACAAAATTATTCACGTCGGTTAATATCTTGTCCGTCAATTCTCTTGGAGACGAGGAATAAAGCCCGCCGGCAAATTTCATCAACCGGTCAATTCCGTATGTTTCATTTTTAAAGAATGCTTCATTCAGTCCATCGGTGTAGAGTAACAATGTATCCCCGCTTTCAAGCTTTTTTCGGTTCACGGCGTATTTGGAATCGCAGAACAAACCGATCGGCAATCCCGTTGCATCAATCTTTTGCACTTTTCCTTTTTGAAGAAGCAGCGGCGGAACATGCCCTGCATTGCATAATTCAATTTCACCGTTACTTTCCGCTTTGATGCATAAAAGCGTTGCATAGTGAAGAGAAGTTGTACTTTCGCATAATAAGTTGCTTGCGTGTTCAACGAGGTCGGTAACTCCCAATCCAATAGGAACCATGCTGTGAAACATTGCATGGAGGTGTGACATCAACATCGATGCAGCTATTCCTTTACCCGAAACATCGCCGATTATAAAAAACGGCGATAAAATTTCACCGGTGCAGATTACATCGCAATAATCTCCGCTCACAGCTCCCGCGGGTTCGTAGTGGTAAAATAATTCCCATCCGTTAATCAGCAAATTATTTTTCGGCAACATTCCGGCTTGAATTTTCCGCGCAAGATCCAAATCCGTTTCTAAAGCGCTCCGCTGATTACGATCCATATCATCGAGGCAAACCGTAAGTATAGGATTTACCATCAACCGATCTTTTTCAATTTCGCCCCGGCATACAACACACACCCCGTAAGTACCATCGTTCATGCGTTCAAGCGCAGCATCGACTTCCTTCAAAAGATTAACGAGGTGTACCGAGGCACCGGAGTGCGACATAACATGACTGAGGCGGCTACGTCGATCAATTAATTGTAAACGTATTCTCTCAAGTTCTGCATGTTCCATGTCAAGATCACTTTTTTACTTACAGTACAAATTTATATAATTTTTGACATATACTCATAAATACAGATTAAAATCCGATTACGTGGTAATTCAAAAGTGTATTTTTCTAGTAACCAATTTAGACGAAAGAATTCGATTGCGGTTACATTTGGAAATAAATTCGCTGCAACATAAGAATTATCTTATTTTTGTTATGAAAAAATCTCGAATAAACAAATGAACGATTCCGTTAATTATCCGGTAATAAGCGTCGATGAGGTGATTCGTCCTACACGCGTAGAAGTTAACCTAAAAATTCTTGCCGGAAATTTTAAGACGATAAAGAAACATGCGGAGCCGGCAAAGGTGATGCCCGTTCTTAAAGCAAATGCCTACGGTCACGGACTCGTTCGTGTTGCGCAGCTTATGGAAGATATTGGTGCAGATTATCTCGGCGTTGCAGTGCTTGAAGAAGGAATTCTTCTACGTCAGAAAGAAATTAAAACACCAATACTTGTTCTCGGTGGAATCTGGGGAAATCAAATTCCTATTTTTATTAAACATGATCTTTCCATAACGGCGTCTTCAATCGAAAAATTAAAACAGATAGATGAATTTTCGGCACAGATGAAAAAGAAAGCAATTGTTCATCTCAAGATCGATACCGGCATGGAGCGCATTGGTGTTCATTACTATAACGCCGAAAAATTTTTTGAAGCAGCTCTCCTATGTAAGCATACTATAATTGAAGGAGTCTATTCTCACTTTGCAAATTCGGATGATAGTGATTTTAGTTTTGCGAAGCTGCAGTTAGAACGGTTCAACGAAGCGCTCCGTTTTTTTGAAAAGCATTCTTTACCAATTCCGGTAAGACATATTTCCAACTCAGGTGCAATACTTCAAATGCCCGAAGCAAATTTGGATATGGTTCGCCCGGGAATTATGCTTTACGGTGTTTACCCTTCTCAAGAAGTAAAGCATACCGTAAAAGTTCTACCTGCGCTCACGTGGAAATCTTTGGTTGTATATTTCAAGGTTATCCAAACCGGAAATCCGGTTGGGTACGGAATGACATGGAAGCCCGATCATGATATTCGCGCTGTAACAGTACCTGTCGGTTACGGCGACGGCTACATGCGCACAATGAGCAATAAAGCAGAAGTTATTATCAACAGCAAAAGGTATCCGGTAGTCGGAAAAATTTCGATGGACCAAATAGTGATTAACATCGAAAAAAATTCCGCATACAACGGCGATGAAGTTGTTTTGATCGGATCAAACGGAAAAAATTTAATTACTGTTGAAGAGCTTGCAGATTGGGCAGGAACAATTCCTTATGAAATTTTAACCAATATTAACACCCGGGTACCGAGAGTTTACATTCAATAGAATCCAATTTACACGCCTATATCTTCGTTCCACAATTCCGGTTTATCGTGAATAAACTTTGTCATCATATCGGTGCATGTTTTATCGCCGAGCACTTTGACTTTTACACCGCGCAATTTCAAAAGTTCTTCTTCCCCCATGAACGTTTTGTTCTCGCCAATAATCACTTCCGGAATTCCGTAAAGAAGAATTGCACCGGAACACATCGAGCATGGTGAAAGAGTTGTGTAGAGTACACATTCTTTGTAAACCGATGCGGGCTGTCTTCCAGCATTTTCAAGCGCATCGATTTCGCCGTGTAATATTGCACTATCTTTCTGCACGCGGCGGTTGTGTCCGCTGCCAATAATTTTTCCCTTGTGCACAATAACAGACCCGATCGGAATTCCACCTTCATTTAAGCCGGCTTGTGCTTCTTCAATTGCTGCTTGCATAAATTGATCCACCATTCCTCCATTTTATATTTTGTTTTCCAGCATTCTACACTCTACGTTCTAAAACTCTACACTCTGCGTTCTAATGATATTCCATCGTACTTCCACCAATGAACTCGCGCAAAACTGAATCGCCCGGAATTGCAGAATCGTCTTCAACCGGTTCAATTGCTTCTAAAACTTTTCCAACACGGGCGGCTCTTGTGTACGCATCTTCTCTCAAAGGATCGCTGCTATACTTTTTTTCCCATTCCAGAAAATGCTCGAGTAGTTTTGGCCTGTAGATAGGCACTTCAAACGGCATCGATGTATTGACAATGTAATCTGCTGTGTTGCAATACGGCAGAATAGTTCTTTTTTCCGAAGACCTCACGTAATGCCAATGCAAAAGCGTCTGTTCAGGATTATATGCGCGGTGAACGGAGTCTCGCAGCATGCGGCGTATTAACCTGAGATCTGTCCAGCGAATATACTGCCCGTCTAAATTTTTCATTTGAAGGAGCGGTTCGAGGTATAGCTTAAATTTCTGCGAGCCCGGTATTTCTTTGCTGAACTCCGGATACAATCCATGAAGGCTGTCGATGAGCAGCACTTCGTTTTCCCCGAGGCGTAACGGGGTTCTATCCAAAAATCTTTTGCCGGATTTGAAATCGTAGTAAGGAATTTTTACTTCTTCGCCCGAAGCTAATTTTTTTAGATGTTGATTGATCATCTCAAGATCGAGCGCCTGCGGAGTTTCAAAATCGTAATCGCCGAATTCATCTTTTGGATGAAGCTCCAGGTCGAAAAAATAATTATCAACAACAAGCGGAACGAAACTCATTCCCATTTTTTTCAACCGCATTTCGAGTTTCATTGTGGTTGTGGTTTTTCCGGATGAAGATGGTCCGCTTACCATAACCATTTTCAATTCATTACTTCTTTCTTTAATAAGATCGGCGGCGGTATCAATCTGTGTTTCGTAAAATGACTCGGCTTCGTGAACAATTTGCGGGAACTCACCTTTTCTAATTCTTTCGTTTATCAATTCAATCGCGTTAAGTTTATGCGACGCAGCCCAATCGAGAGAGCGCCAGACCTTTTTCCACGGAATCAATTCATTCGGTTTGGAAAAATGGCGCGAATTTTCGCGACGTCTTCGGGCTGCTTCTTCTCTGTAGAGTATAAATTCTTTGGCAACTTTCGAATGGCCGTTTTTAATCAAAACTTTTTCAACTATATCCTGAATTTCTTCAACGTGAGGTTTGTATCCTTCGTCGAAAGTTTCTTCCATAATCACAACGACCTGCTTTGCCAATTCCTCGGCTTTTTCTTTGTCGCGCCCACCGACAGCAACTGCAGCTCTGTAAATAACGTTTGCTATCCGATCCGGATTGAACGGAACAATCGCACCGCTTCTTTTGATTACATATTTGAACTTTCCCACTTTTTCTCCAAATCAATTTTGGGATTCGTTGATAAACACCGGGTTAATTTAGTTCGACGAGCAATTTAATTCAAATATTTAAATAGTGGGAAGGCAGCGATGAAGGAAGCCGAATGTTTAGTCCGGCTTTTTCTCTTTTGTTGGACTCAAATTATGTGTTTGCGATTTTCCTTTTGGTATGCTGAGCGATTTCCAGTTTAGGCCGACGTGTTGACGGGCAATGAAAACAATTTGTCCGACATGATACGACAGGTGAGCAAGCGATCTTGCCAATGCGTCCGACACCGTTAGCTCATTTCCTCTGATTTTGACCTTCCGGGGGAAATCCGCATCTGTTAGCTTACCCAATTCGGCAAATAAAATACTAAATGCATCGTTCCAATCATTCATCAACGCTTTTCTGTTTTTGTTTAACCCCTCAAATTCTCTGTCCCGGTTGCGCCACGGTTTCTCGCCGTCTTCGGTTAAGAAATTTGTGAATCTGGATTTCAAATTGCCCGAAAGATGATTCAACAGAATTGCAATCGAGTTTTCCGTTCCTTCAATTACTTTATCCAAGTCTTCATCTTTTACCTGCGCAATGGCAAGGTCTGTTAATGATTTGTACCTGTTGTATTCAGATTTGATTGATTCGATTACCATTCGATTTATTCCTTAATTTGATTCTGTAAATTTTAAACCATTAAATTCGTTTGCCGGTTCAAATCAATGATGCATAGAATCACGGTTCGATTGATTTAATTATGCCGTGTGCATTTCCGGTTAAAACTATTTCGCAAATTTTTTCCGGTGGACCGACAAGTTTTATACTCTAACTTTTTGAATGCTGCGCTACCATTGCCCGATGAACAGTTACATTCTTCCAAACATTACCGAGAACATACGGTTCAATTTTCAACCAATGTTCTTCAAGTTCTGCGCGCGATGGGTAATCGCAGACAATCATTGAACCAATCATTTTTCCGTCATCATCAAGAATGGCAGAAGCGTAGAGCCACTTGCCTTCGTCGAACATTTTCTGAGCTAACTTCAGATGATCCTGACGAACCGCCATACGTCTTTCTAAAGCTTTGTTGTCGGTGCCGTCATATCCCAGTACAATAAACTGCATTTATGTCTCCTGCTAAAAATCTTATTTTTGTTTTAAGTTTTGTACGAATCGCTACTCTCGATTCATCTTTGGCAATTTTATTTCTTTTTTAAATTCAAGGCTATTGTATAATTTATTTCGGCATTGCACCCTGCATGGTTTTTCTCTTAGGCTATTCTCGGAGGAATTTATTTATGATATCCATCAACTTACCCGCTCACAATTTCTATCATATCTTCTTTGTTAGGAACAACACACAAAAATTCGAACGGTTCGTTTCCGATAGTTTTGTAGCTGTGCGGCATTTTTGCCGGAATGAATACAATATCATTTTTCTTCACTTCAAAAGTTTTATCGCCAATCACAACGGTAGCTTTGCCACCCAGGACAAGTTGTTCATGTTCAACTGTGTTAGTATGCATAGGCATATAACCATCCGGTTCAATTGTAAATTTTCTCATTGCAAAATTTGGTCCTTCATCCGGGCTAATTAAAACTTGCCGGGTTGTTTTTGTTGCGCCTTTCACTTCTTCTTTTCGAACATCGATTAATTGTTTAATACTCATAAATAGTTCCTTCCGGCTTAGTTAAAATTATATTCCCGCTTAATCTACAATAAAAATCTTTGCATCTGCAATCAGTTTATTTTTGATTTGACCGCAAGCCATTCGTACATTCTGCCGGGCAGTAATCCGACAATTCGGGTTAGCAGAACCATCGGCAGCGGAAATTGAATCGATCTTTTTTCCTTTTTTATTCCCGTTAAAATTTTTAAAGCTGCTTTCTCGGGAGACATCAGCATAGGCATCTTAAATTTGTTTTGAGCGGTCATAGGTGTTTTTACAAAACCGGGTTTAACGGTTACCACATTAATTCCGTGGGGTTTTAATTCAATACGCAATCCTTCTAGATAATTTGTAACAGCCGATTTGCTGGCGCAATAAAATCCGCTTCCAGAATAACCGCGGTTATCGGCAAGACTCGAAATTCCAACAATCGTTCCATTTTGTCTACACAAAAAATCCGGTAGAAGTTGTTCGACCCAGTAAATAATTCCAAAAACATTTGCACCGAAGGTATTTTCGGCAAATTTTGAATCATAATTTTTTGGTGTTACACGATAGCCAACGCCAGCATTTAAAATTGCAACATCAACACGCCCGAATTTTTGTTTGACTGACTCATGTGCGGTTTTCACTTCTTCTTTTTTGCTCACGTCGCATTTTAAGATTAGTAATTGGTCGTTAGTCAATTGTAATTCGTTTTTGAGTTCTTCAAGCAGTTCGGTTCGCCTCGCAACTAGAATAAGTTTTGATTGTTCCTTTGCAAGTTCGACCGCCAATGTTTTTCCTATTCCGGATGACGCGCCGGTAATAAGAACTATTTTGTCTCGCAGGTTCATGGGCGGATTTTTTAATTACAATTTACGTTTTATAAATCAATTTCACATTTATTCTCAACCGGTATGGAAAAAGAGGCGCCAGCTTTTTTAGATAGATCAAAATTTGTATCTTTTCGAAAAATTTTTGAAGCTGTTCATGTTTCCCGAGTTTTATCAAGTTGATAATGTATTTGTTAATGCCGAGATTACCTCTACGAATTTCACGTGCGACCTTGCCAGGTGCAAGGGGGCGTGCTGTACAATGGAAAGCGAGTTCGGCGCTCCAATTACGGAAAACGAGATAGAAACGATCAACAAAAATTTGCAAGTAATTTTAGAATACCTGCCGGAAGAACATGTAAAAGAAATCGGAAGAAACGGATTCTGGATAAAAAAATTCGATGAATTAATGACGCGCAGTGTTAACAACAGAGCCTGCGTTTTTGTAACTTACGAGGGCAAAATTGCAAAGTGCGGCATCGAAAAAGCTTATGGCAATGGAAGAATAAATTTTATCAAACCGATATCTTGCCATCTTTTTCCGATTCGCGTTTCAAACTTAGGGGGACCGGTATTAAGATTTGAAAAATATTTAGAATGCGAGTCCGCACTTGAAAAAGGAAAGAGTACCGGAGTAAAAGTAATCGATTTTTGTAAAGACGCCTTAGAGCGTGAATACGGCAAAGAATGGTTTTTCAAAATTAAAAAGGAAATCAATCAATAGTATGTTGTCTCTTCAGCAAAAACTGGCGCTACAGCAGAAGCTTTCTCCTCAACAAATTCAGTATCAGAAATTGCTTCAGCTTAATACGCTTGCTCTGGAACAACGCATTAAAACCGAACTCGAACTCAATCCCATTCTCGAAGAAACTCTTGACGAAGAACTTGAACTGACCCAGGAAGAACCAGAGGATGCCGATAACGAAGAAAAAACTGCGGGTGATGAAGATGGTAATTACGATAGCAAAGATGACGAGTTTGATCTCGAAGATTACATGAATGAATCCGAAGCGGAACAGGAATTTAACAGGCTTAATAAAAGCAGTGACGAAGAAAAAGTTCAGCCAATAGCACCTCAAAGAAAAACTCTTCGCGAAAATTTGATCGATCAGCTCTACATGCTGGATATCGGCGAGAATGAAAAAATTCTCGGCGAAAATATTATCGGTGGTTTGGATAAAGACGGTTATTTTAAATCCGACCTTGAAAAAATTGTAAATGAATTAAGATTGTTCGATCATATTGAAGTCACCTTTGAAAATGCAGTGAATGTTCTCAAACAAATTCAACTGCTCGAACCGGTGGGGATTGCATCAAGAAATCTGCAGGAGTGTTTGCTGATTCAAATCAGAAATTCATCTTACGATCCATACTATTCTTACCTTGCAGAAAAAGTTTTATCAGAACATTGGGACGATTTTGCCAACAAGAGATTCGATTCGATTCGGAAAGCTATGGATCTTTCCAAAGAAACACTTCGATCGACGATAGATCTAATTCAGAAGTTGAATCCGAGACCCGGTGAAGGAAATATCGATTCCGAAGAGATGAACCAGATTACGCCCGATTTTCTAATCGAAAAAATTGAAGATAATTATATTGTTACTCTGAACGATAGAAGCATGCCTTCGGTCACTATAAGCAAAACATATTTGGAATTATTCGATACGAGCAAGCACAAAAGAAAAATTTCGGAACGGGAAAAAGAAACACACAAATTTTTGAGAGAGAAATTTGAATCGGCAAAATGGTTTATTGCTTCATTGCAGCAGAGACGCAATACACTTCTTAAAATTATGCGCTCGATATTGGAGAAGCAATATAATTTTTTTGAGAATGGTCCCCGTTTTTTAAAGCCGATGATTTACAAAGACATAGCCGATGAGATCGGAATGGATATTTCTACAATCAGCCGTGTTGTTAACGGAAAGTTTGTACAAAGTCCTCAGGGCATTCACGAACTGAAATACTTTTTCAGCGAAGGATTATCGACCGATTCCGGCGACGAAGTTTCAAACAAACATATCAAAGAACTCATCAAAGAAATTTGCGACAACGAATCAAAATCGAATCCGTACAGCGACGATAGAATAGCAGGCATTTTACAGGAGAAAGGAATTCACATTGCTAGACGAACCGTTGCAAAATACCGCGAGGCGTTGATGATTCCTGTAGCCCGCCTTAGAAAAGAACTATGATCTTTGTCGATATCATTCTAATTGTTTTTCTTTTCTTTCTGTTCGGAGTTGCTCATACTTTTTTGGCATCTACCAAAATTAAAATTGCCATTGTACAAAAGCTTGGAACTAAAATCGCATTCTACCGGCTGTTCTATAACATTTCATCGCTTGCAATATTTATATCAATTTACTCCGTGGCACCCAAGCCGGACATAATTGTATACGACTTACAATATCCGTTCGACATTATTACATTTGTTCTTCAGGCTGCTTCATTGATTGGTTTGCTCTGGGCAACACGGTTAATGGACCTGAAAGAATTTACCGGCATATCGCAGATTGAAAGATATCTGCGCAACGAATACAAAGTTGAAGACCTGGATGAAAGGCAGACATTGAAAATTGAGGGAGCATTTAAATTCGTGCGTCACCCAATTTATTTTTTTTCGATCTTATTTTTAGGTCTGCGCCCAACAATGAGTTTGTTTTATCTTATAATGTTTGTTACTATAATAATTTATTTTTATGTGGGATCAACATACGAGGAGAAAAAGTTAATCGAAAGATTTGGCGACGAATACCGGCAATATCAAAAAAAGGTGCCTAGACTATTCCCCTGGAAAGTATCAAGTTCGAAGCACAAAGGAGAAGTTAATCGATAGAGCTTTGTTAACGGAGTGCTGCTTCTACTAGATTAAATTTGGAGAGGTTAATATGAAAATTAGATCAACAACAATTTTAGGATTGATTCATAACGGTCAAGCCGCTCTCGGCGGTGATGGTCAGGTTACGCTTGGCAACACGGTGATGAAACACAATTCGATGAAGATCAGAAAACTTTTGAACGGAAAAGTATTGTGTGGATTTGCCGGTTCGACCGCAGATGCTTTTACACTGCTTGCGCGGTTCGAAGAAAAACTTGAGCAGTACAGCGGAAATGTTCCGCGCGCCGTGGTGGAACTTGCAAAAGATTGGCGAACCGATAAATACCTTAGGCGGTTGGAAGCAATGCTCGCAATTATTTCCGAAGATAAATCTTTTGTTGTCTCGGGTACCGGAGACGTAATTGAACCGGAAGATAACATTGTTGCAATAGGCAGCGGCGGAATGTACGCTCTTGCAGCAGCAAAAATGTTAAAAAAATTTAGCAACCTTTCTGCAAAAGAGATTGTTGAAGAATCATTGAAAGTAGCCGCAGATATCTGCATTTATACTAACGAAAAAATTACTGTTGAGGTTATCGAGAAATGACAAAGAAAAAATCAAATAACGATTTGATGAAAAACCTAACACCGACACAAATTGTTCGTGAGCTGGATAAATTTATAATTGGGCAAACCGAAGCAAAACGCGCTGTTGCAATTGCGTTAAGAAACAGATGGCGACGACAGCAGGCAGACGAGGCAATCCGCGAAGAAATTATGCCGAACAATATTATTCTTATCGGCCCAACGGGAGTCGGAAAAACTGAAATAGCAAGAAGATTAGCCAAACTTTCAGGAGCGCCTTTTTTAAAGGTTGAAGCTTCAAAATATACCGAAGTTGGCTATGTCGGCCGCGACGTAGAATCCATGATACGCGAACTTGCCGAGATTTCCGTTAACATGGTACGTACGGAAAAAACAGAAGAGGTTCAGGAAAAAGCAGAAAGAATGGCAGAGGAAAGAATCCTCGATCAACTTATTCCACCTCAAAAAAAAGCTGTTACGGTGGAGGATGAAAACGGTGAAAGCGAAGAATTACGCAATGAACGAACACGCGAATGGATGAGGGAAAAACTCCGCAACGGCGAAATGGACGACCGGCTAATAGAATTCGACACTACAGCACCTGCCTTTGGAATGCAAGTGCTTGGTCCAATGGGTATGGATGATATGACAATGAATCTCCAGGAAATGATGAGCAATATGATTCCGAAAAAAAAGAAAAAAAGAAAATCAACTATACGCGAAGCAAAAAAACTTATTGCTCAAGAAGAAGCGGAAAAATTGATTGATATGGAAGCAGTTCAGCGTGAGGCTATTAAACGCGTTCAAGAATCCGGAATCGTTTTTATCGACGAGATCGATAAAATAGCGGGGGCTAAAAGTCAACAAGGACCCGATGTTTCCCGCGAAGGAGTTCAGCGCGATCTATTGCCAATCGTAGAAGGATCAACAGTCAATACCAAATACGGACCGGTTAGAACCGATCACATTTTGTTTATTGCCTCCGGTGCGTTTCATGTTTCCAAACCATCGGATCTAATTCCAGAATTACAAGGCAGATTCCCAATCCGTGTTGAATTAAAAAGTTTGACCGAAGATGATTTTGTAAAAATCTTAACTTTGCCACAGAATGCTTTGCTAAAACAATACTCGGCACTGCTTCAAACAGAGGGAGTAAATATAACATTCAGCGAATCTGCAATTAAAGAAGTAGCCAGAACTGCAGCTGAAGTAAACGATCAGGTTGAAAATATTGGCGCAAGAAGACTACACACAATTTTAACAACGCTTCTTGAAGATATTTTATTCGAAGTTCCCGATAGCATGCCTAAAACAGATCTAGAAATAACCGGCAAAATGGTTAATCAGAAACTCGACAAGATTGTAAAGAACAGGGATTTGAGCAAATATATTCTTTAGTTTACCGATTACAAGAAATATGTTTACGTTTTAAGGAATGAATCCGGCTCAAAAGTAATTTATCAAAAAAATAAATATGTGAAGATCTATTTAATTACTTCAAATTCGGATTTGCATTTCTTTCGTCGATCGGAATTGGCAAATATTG
>CAZQQC010000036.1:5748-22267 GCA_964595365.1 uncultured Melioribacter sp. | reverse complement strand
TGGTTTCTGATGATGAAGATGTTCGCTTTTTCTCTGCTACTGTTTTTGATATTTCACAAACTGAAGTAATCGAAAAATCGGAAGCTGCATAGCATCCGGTTATTTTTCTTGTTCGACGATTTCACTATATTGAAATGCAAAACAAATTGAGTAAGAAAGAAATATCATTTACTAAATCGTATCGCAAAAGTATTTTGCGATTTATTAAAATACTGTAATGAATGGGTAGGTAGTACCTACCTAAAATCTTCGTTTATAGCTTGTATTCAACGATTCGTTATGACTCTGGATCAGAAGAGTTCAGGTTCGACCCCTGACGGGGCAGCACGAAAAGGTTTGAAAATGATTTGTTTTCAAACCTTTTTCTTTTTGACCCGGCAGAAAAGCACTGTGATTTTCTGTTTTTGCTGTAGGGACTTTTGTAGGGAATAAAGGACCTACACGGCTATTATGTTATGGACGAAAAATTTTTTACCAGTACAGAGTTAATAGAACAACTCTATAAACAAATAGGCAAGCAACAAGTAGAATTGGATTGGCTTAAAAAAACTTAACACTGTCGGTTGAGCTTAAACATTCGTTAATCTCAAATTATGTCGCTTTTCTGTCCAACCATCGGAGTACAGTTAAATGTAAAAATATGACCGTAATTTTTATGTATAATATTTTTCTCATTATTACATTTACTTTAACCTATTAAAAAATTTCTCCTGCAAATTTCGAAGAAGTCGACAAGGCTTTATTTAAGTCTATAAAGAAGCGTCCGCTGCACCATATTTTCCCCTGTGTCAGTTAACGGGATTCGTTGTTTAAGAAGATTAAGAAGGTGTGGTAGGTAAGAATTTTATACCCCTAAACTCTTATGAAAGGTAACGATATTTTGTTAAAAGAAAATAGTAACAAAATCTATCGCCAGGTAAAAAAAAGAAAAGCCCGAGAAATTTTCTCGGGCTCGTTAACTAAAATGTTGGAGTTGTTACGCTGTCATCTGAAACCTTTCAGCTAGTTCCATTCCTTTTTCCATCGCAGTTTTGTTCAATGGAATAAGTGCATGATATCTTTCCGGTAAAACCTTTTTCAAAGCTTCAAGCGCTGTTCCAAAAGTTATAATCGGTTTCTTCTTGAGCAGTGCACCAAGAATAATCATGTTCATAACTCTTGTATTCTCAAGTTTAGCAGCTTCGTTTGAAGCTTCAATAGGAAGAATTTCGATATCCGTTCTCGTCGGAGGATTTAGTATTGTACTCGCCTCGTAAATCAATAATCCGCTTTGCTTAACAGCATATTCGAACTTGTCCAGCGACGGTTGATTCAGTGCAATCACAGTATCGAACCTGGTTAAAATTGGCGAACTGATTTTCGAATCGCTGATAATCGTAATACAGTTAGCAGTTCCACCTCTCATTTCGGGGCCGTAAGAAGGCATCCAACTTACCTCCTTGCCTTCGATAACCCCACCGTAGCAGAGAATTTGTCCCATCGATAAAACGCCCTGTCCGCCGAATCCGGCAATAATAATTTCTTCAGTCATTTCATTTCTCCTTCCCCGGTACTTTCAAATCTCCTAGAGGATAAAATGGGAACATATTTTCTTCCATCCATTTATTAGATTCAAGCGGCGTCATTTTCCAATTAGAGGGACAGTTGGAAACGATCTCGACAAAACTTAGTCCCTTCTTTAGTTCCTGGAATTTAAATCCATTCAGTATAGCTTTTTTCGCTCTGCGAACATTTACAGGCGTGTTCACTGCAACCCGTGTGCAGTAATAAACTCCCGGTAGTTGGGCAATTAATTCGGTAATCTTGAGAGGATTCCCCATCACAGCCACTTCTCTGCCAAACGGTGTTGTTGTTGATTTCATTCCGACTAAAGTTGTCGGTGCCATTTGTCCGCCGGTCATCCCGTAAATCCCATTATTGATAAAGACAATCAAAATATTTTCACCACGATTGCATGTGTGAATTGTTTCACCTGTGCCAATAGCTGCAAGGTCTCCATCGCCCTGGTACGAAAAAACAAATCTATCAGGTAGCATTCGTTTTATTCCGGTGGCAACAGCAGAAGCGCGTCCGTGCGCTGCTTCCGTCATATCTATATCGAAATAGTTATATGCAAATACTGAACATCCAACCGGCGCAACGCCAACAGTTTTATCTTGAATGCCCAGTTCCGCTATCGCTTCGGCTATGAGGCGGTGTGCAACACCATGGCTGCATCCCGGGCAATAATGCATGGGCGTATCGGTCAAAGTTTCCGGTTTTTCAAAAACTAAATTTTCGGCTGTGCAAATACTTTCATCTGCAATTACCTGTTCATAATGATCTTCTACCAGCATTCTTTTCTCATTCATGCGAGTACTCCTACAAATTTTTCTTCCAGTTTGTGTAGAATTTCTTCCGGTGTTGGAATTATTCCTCCCATCCTTCCAAGAAATTCAACAGGAACTTTTCCTTCCACCGCTAAACGAACATCCTCGACCATCTGACCTGCATTCATTTCAACAGTAAGAATTCCTTTTAAATTGCTTGCAAGATTGTTGAGCGCTTCGTACGGATAAGGGAACAATGTTATAGGTCTGAACACTCCAACTTTGATTCCTTTCTCTCTTGCCAGATCAACTACTTTCGTGCAAATTCTTGCAACCAAACCGAACGCTGCAAGAATAATATCTGCATCATCACATTTAATTTTTTCATATCGGGTTTCCGTTTTTTCAATTTGCTTATATTTTTCCTGCAGATGAAGATTAATGGCTTGCATTTTATCCGGCTCTATGTGAAGCGAAGTAAGAATATTTCTCTCCCGTGTTTTCGGTTTACCTATTGTAGCCCATTGCGGAGCTTCGGTAATTCTTGGCATCTGCGGAAAGAGTTCAGCTTTTTCCATCATTTGTCCGAGTGCTCCATCTGCAAGAATCATAGTTGGATTGCGCCACTTGAAAGCCAATTCAAATCCTAACTTAACATGATCGACCATTTCCTGAACTGTTGACGGTGCCAGCACAATAAGTTTATAATCTCCGTGTCCACCACCTTTCACAGCTTGGAAATAATCGCCTTGCGAAGGTTGTATTGTTCCTAGTCCCGGTCCGCCACGAACAACATTGACGAGTAGGCACGGAATTTCTGCACAAGAGATATAAGAAATTCCTTCCTGCATCAAACTTATGCCTGGAGACGAAGATGAAGTCATAACTCTTTTTCCAGCACCTGCAGCGCCGTAAATCATATTGATTGCCGCAATTTCACTTTCTGCCTGCAGTACAACCATTCCGGTTCTTTTAGCAGCATGCTCGGCCAGATATTCTAAAATTTCCGATTGAGGCGTAATGGGGTAACCGAAGTATCCATCACAACCGGAGCGGATTGCAGCTTCAGCAAGCGCTTCATTACCTTTCATTAATTTCAGTTCTTTCATGAATGCACCGTCATTGTTATGTCGCCGGCTACGTTTGTTAACGTTGCCAAAGGTTCAACCTTCTTTTCAGTCTTGCGATAGACTTTAATAATTCCCTCAGGACAAACTAACGCACAATTAATGCAGCCTGTGCAGTTATCTTCGATCTTTACTATGTAGTGATATCCTTTGGAGTTAAGCTTTCGAGAAAGTTCGAGAGATTCTTGAGGACAAGCAGCAACGCACAATTCGCAACCTTTACATTTCTCGATATCGATTAAAATATCACCTTTTACTTTTGCCATAATGAATACCCCTTCTTTAAAACAAAAAAGGTTATAGTTTACACTATAACCTTCTGAAAGTTATTAACGATTAGTTTATATATTTCGATTAGAATTCTATGCATTTCAATTAACTGAACCTATAAATACTCCTAACTACCGTGCCGGTTTTATCTTCCATCCATCCGAAGACGAATTATTGCACGATGATTTCATCGAAACTCTTGCATTTCTTTTTAAGCAAACAGACTTTTTAGAACAGACCGTCTAAGATTTTTATTAATGAGAATTCACAAAAGTTATGTAATAAATCTTTTTCAAAGACCGTCCTCACGAAAAATAAAAAAATTTTCTGGAAGTTCAAGGGATGAATTTGAAAGGAAAATTTTTAGTTTAACCCGGCATGTTTATCTGCATGGTATGAACTTCTAACCAAAGGAGAAGATTCAACGGCTTTTAGTCCAATACCAACACCAAATTCCTTGTAGTAATTGAATTCTTCGAGAGTTACAAACCTATGAACTGGCAGATGAATTTTTGTCGGCTGTAAATATTGTCCGATAGTCATTATGTCGCAGCCATGCTGGTAAAGATCTTTAATCAGTTCTGTTACTTCTTCTTTTGTTTCTCCAATGCCAACCATTATACCGCTCTTCGTTCTCAAGCCATGGTCTTTGAACCAGCGAATTAATTCCAGGCTTCGTTCATACTTGGCTTGCGGACGAACTGCATGATACAATCGTTTAACTGTTTCCAAGTTATGATTCAAAATGTCTGGAGAATTTTGCAAAATTATCTTGAAAGAATTTTCATCACCTTTAAAATCCGGTATCAAAATTTCGATTGTGGTTGAAGACATTTTTCCCCGGATCAAACGCACTGTTTCGGAAAAAATTGAAGCACCTCCGTCTTTTAATTCATCGCGATCAACGGAAGTTATAACAACATGTTTCAGCTTTAGTGTTTCAACAGATTCGGCTACGCGGCGCGGTTCATCTAGATCAAGTTCATTTGGTATTCCAACTTTAACATTGCAGAACCCGCAGCTGCGGGTGCACGTGTCGCCGAGTATCATAAAAGTTGCCGTTCTTCTGTTCCAACATTCAGCAATATTTGGACATTTAGCCTCCTCGCAAACAGTGTTCAACTTAGATTTACGCATCAATTCAAAAACTTCTTTATAATTCTGACCGCCCGGCAAACGAACTTTCAGCCAATCCGGTCGTTTTCCTAATTCCGGTCTTTCCTTTTCAATCACTTCGGCAAACTTTTTTTGATGTTGATTAATCATTTTGTTTCCAGTTTTCATTCTTGTTCTTACTATCGAGTTAGATTTCACACAAGGTTAGTATGAAAAGTTTCTAAAACTTCTTTTACAAACTTCAAAAATCTTCCGCCAAGCATTCCATCAACCAATCTGTGATCATGACCCAGCGACAAATACATCATCGGTTTGATTGCAATGCTTTCCACACCGTCTTGTTCAACAACGACAGGTTTCTTCGTAACTGTTCCAACGCCAAGTATTGCAACTTCCGGCTGGTTGATGACAGGCGTTCCGAACAAGGAACCGAACACACCATAATTGGTTATCGAAAACGTTCCATCGGCAATATCATCCGGAACAAGCTTTTTACTACGTGCCCGATTACTTAAATCCGAAATAGATTTTGCAAGTCCACGAATATTTTTTTCGTCTGCATTTTTAATGTTAGGAACGATCAATCCGTTTGGTTCTACCGCAACGGCAATTCCAAGATTAATATATTTTTTTAGAATGATATTGTTACCATCAATCGACGCATTCACAAAAGGGAATTCTTTTAATCCTTTGATTACAGCAAACGAAACAAAAGGCATATAAGTT
Organism: uncultured Melioribacter sp.; assembly: GCA_964595365.1. GTDB lineage: Bacteria > Bacteroidota > Ignavibacteria > Ignavibacteriales > Melioribacteraceae > Fen-1258. The sequence continues at coordinate 16,719 of CAZQQC010000036.1, read as the reverse complement.
AACTTGATTCCTTCCGATGCAAAAACGTCTCTGTTCCTCTCAATGAAATTATGAATCTTTGTCATGTCAACTTCAATCATCGCAGAAACATGTACCGAAGTATCGCGGCTGTTTATCATGTGATGCATGACTCGTTTACGATTGTTATCCATCGGAATAACTTCGGTTCGATGACCGACAACTGTTTTCTTTGTCTCACCAGAAACTTTTTCCACTTCGGGTAATTCATGGACACCAGTTTTATTTTTTTGAATGTATGCCAGCAAATCATTTTTCGATAAGCGCCCGCCTATTCCTGTTCCGGGAATCGTTTCCAATTCACTCATTGAAATGCCTTCCGTGCGTGCAATGTTGAGTACAAGAGGAGAATAGAATCTATTTGAAGAAACAGTTGAAGGTTGAAAGTTAGAAGGCTGTAAAGTCTTTGTTTTTTGATCTTGCTCATTCTCTTGTACTTGCTCTTCTTTTGTTTCAGTTTTCGGTTTAACAATTCCTCCACTTGTAGAAATTCTAGCAACCGATTCGCCGACACCTATCGTTTCACTTTCTTGATGAAGAATTTCGACCAGCGTTCCATCAACAGGTGACGGCACTTCAGTATCAACCTTGTCCGTGCTAATCTCAAATATTATTTCGTCACGGTTAACTTTGTCGCCAATTTTTTTGTGCCACTTGATAATCGTACCTTCCATTACAGATTCCCCCATTTTGGGCATTGGTATATCAATAATTTCGCCGCCGACTTGTGTAGTTGAAGGGGATTCGGCTAAGCTTGGTGCAGCGTTTTTTGCCGGTATTGCATCACTGTTTGTTTCTAATATAGCAACGACGGTTCCTACCCTAACAGTTTCTTGTTCAAACACTTTGATATCTGTAAGAATACCATTTTCTGGACTTGGAATTTCGGTGTCGACTTTGTCTGTGGCTATTTCATAAATGATCTCATCCTTTTTAACCATGTCGCCTTTTTTCTTATGCCATTTAATAAGCGTTCCTTCGGTAATGCTTTCGCCCATTTGAGGCATTACAATTTCAACTTTCATGTTTTCTCCAGATAATTTTTGATTGAAGTATTCTCAACCAACTTTTTTTCGGACGACGGAACGTCGATCCTATATCAATATTCCAGCATTTTTTTTATCGCATTATAGATTTTGTTTCTTGTAGGAAGAACAAAATTTTCCAGAACCGGCGCATACGGAATAGGAGTATCGGCACCGGCTAATCTTCGTACAGGTGCATCCAACCATTCAAAACAGTTTTCAGAAACTCTCGCCGCAATCTCGGCGCCGAACCCTGCCGTCAGCGTGTCTTCATGAATTACAATTACCTTACCGGTTTTCTTCACAGAGTTATAAATTGTATCAACATCCAACGGCATTATTGTTCGAATGTCAATCATCTCGACGGAGTATCCTTCTTCTTCCAATCTCTTAACAGCAAAGTTCGATTCGTGAACCATTGCACCGTAGGTTATGATTGAAACATCATTCCCCTCCTTAACAACTTTCGCTTTGCCGAACGATACCAGGTAATCAGCATCGGGCTCGGGAGAGGAAGCATAACTTTGCCTATACAAACCTTTATGTTCTAAAAACAAAACCGGGTCGTTAATACGCAGCGCTGTTTTGAGAAGCCCTTTAGCATCTTCAGCATTGGAAGGATATGCAATCAACAACCCCGGCATGTGAGAAAAAAATCCTTCAATGTTTTGGCTGTGATACAAACCGCCGTGAATGTAACCGCCGACCGCAACACGGATAACAGCAGGCGCCTCAAACAAATTGTTTGAACGGTAGCGGCACATAACAAGCTCGTCGCGGAATTGCATGAAAGCAGGCCAGATGTAATCGCCAAACTGAATTTCCGCACACGGTTTTAATCCGGCAAGAGCCATACCTGTTGCAACGCCAACAATGCTCGCTTCGGCAAGCTGCGAGTTGAAAACTCTTCCATCACCGAATGCAGTCGACAAACCTTTCGTTGCAGTGAACACACCACCTTTGCCATCTGCAACATCTTCACCAAAGACATAAATCTTATCGTTGCGGTCCATTTCCTCTTTCAATGCATGATTGATTGCGTCAACCATTACAACCGGTTTGCCTTGATGTGTAATTTTCTCGTATTCAAGTCTATCGTGCTTTCCCGATTCATCTAAAACGAATTTAAGAGCCGTCTCGCTTTTCGGTTCGGGCTGCTTCAATGCCCAATCAGCCGCTTCATTCACATGCTGATGAATTTCTTTTTTGAATTCTTCGTAAGCAAGTTTTGTTAAAATTCCTTTGCCGATAAGCTGATTAGAAAAAATTTCGATCGGATCTTTTTTTAGATCGTCTTTTAACGATTCCGCCGGGCGATATTTTTTCTGATCGTCTGACGACGAATGAGAAAGTAATCTAACAACGTGTGCCTCAATCAACGCCGGACCTCTGCCCTGTCTGGCATATTTGAAGGCAGATTGAGCGATCGCGTGAACCTGAAGAAAATCGGTTCCATCAACTTCCATGCGTAAAAGATTATCGTAACCTTTCATCATCTCAACGACCGAATAGTTCTTGCCTCCGGCTTGATTTTCTACCGGAACAGAGATAGCCCACTTATTATTCTGAATGACGAAAACGACAGGGAGTTTTTCGCGCGATGCCCAGTTAACTGCTTCATGAAATTCGCCTTGAGATGTTGTTCCCTCGCCGCTACTTACATACACAATTCCGTTGATCCCTTTTTTCTTCAACGCAAGAGCAGTTCCAACTGCTTGCAAAAACTGTGTACCCGTAGGACTGGACTGTGTTGGTATGTTCAATTCTTTTGATGCCCAATGACACGGCATTTGTCTTCCGCCGGAAAACGGATCGTCTTCCTTGGCAAGAAATGAAAGAAATATATCTTCGATCTTAATTCCTGTGGTAATGGAAAAACACATGTCACGGTAATATGGAAACGCCCAGTCAACACCATTTTTCATTGCGAGACCGAAAGCAACTTGAGTAGCTTCGTGTCCTGCTCCAGCAATATGAAAAAATGCTTTACCCTGTTTTAGAAGATTCATTACTTTGTGATCAATCGTTCTTGAAAGGTTCATCAGACGAAGTACGTTCATCAATTCGTCTTTTGTCATTCCACCGAACGAATCTATTTTACCCGTAGGCTTGTTACCATCTGATTCTGTGTCCACAACAGCTTCTTCTATTTTGCCGTTCTTTGTCATCTTGAATTCCTTTGCATTAAGATTGCGAAACAGTTTGCAAAAAATATTTTTCAGGAAATTCTCTCACGCAGGAGTAGTTGAAAACTTTTTCAAAGTTTGAAACGAGTTTCATGTTAACTCCATTTAAATTAATTTCTTTACCGAGTTCACTCTGCAATGACGTAACATCTTTGTCTTTGATGCCACACGGAATGATCCCGCCGAAATATGAAAGGTCGGTATTCACGTTGAATGCGAATCCATGCATGGTAACCCATCGACTGATTCTAACACCAATAGCGGCAATCTTTCTATTGCCAACCCAAACGCCGGTGTACTTTGAGTTACGAAATGATCTTAAGCCGTACTCATCGCAAGTTTTAATGATCACTTCTTCAAGCGCACGGAGATATGCGTGTGTGTCTTCCTTCCAATTACTCAACTTAATAATCGGGTAACCAACAATTTGTCCCGGTCCGTGATACGTTATATCTCCTCCGCGGTCAATCTCATGAACACTGATTCCGAGTTCCTTCAGCTGTTCGTCATTTAAAAGAAGATTTTCTTTACCGGCAACTTTGCCCAGCGTGTAAGTATGAGGATGCTGAAGCAGAAACAAGGTGTCTTCTGTTTCATCTTTCAAACGTTTTGCAAATGTTTCGTACTGAAGATCCCATGCTTGTTTGTAATCGATCAAGCCGAGATTGCTGTAAATTAAATTTCTATATATGAATTGATTCGCCATACGCGTTTGCCGCAGCCTCCATTATTGATTCTGATAAAGTAGGATGAGCATGAACAGTTTTGATAATCGATTCGTATGTAGCTTCCATTGATTTCGCAATTCCGATCTCGGCAATTAATTCAGTTGCTTCGTTACCAATTATGTGAGCACCAAGAAGCTCGCCATATTTTGCGTCGAAAATAATTTTCACAAATCCATCCCGTTCGCCAGCAGCAAAAGCTTTACCACTTGCCATGAATGGAAATTTGCCGATCTTCAATTCATAACCGGCTTCGCGAGCTTTCTTTTCAGTCAATCCAATGCTTGCAACCTGAGGTTGACAGTATGTGCATCCCGGAACCGCATTGTAATCGATCGGTGTTGAATGCAAACCTTTTATGGTTTCGATGCAATGTATTCCTTCGGCGGAAGCAACATGAGCCAGCCACGGTGCGCCAATAACATCTCCGATTGCATAAACACCGTCAATGTTGGTCTGATAATTTAACTTATCAATTTTAATGTGCCCTCTTTCAATTTCAACTCCCAGCTTTTCTAAATCAAAACCTTCTACGTTGCTGGTTACACCGATCGCATTTAAGACTTTTTCGGCTTTCAGCTCCGTTTTCTTTCCGTCTTTTTCAATAACAACTGTAACTTGACCGCCCTTAACAACCGCTTTCTCAACTTTTGCGGAAGTATAAATTTCAATTCCGCGTTTCTTAAAATTTTTCTCAAGCGTTTCGGAAATTTCCTTGTCTTCTACCGGCAAAATATTTTCCAGCATTTCGACGATCGTCACCTTTGTACCAAGCACATTATAAAAGTAAGCAAACTCAACACCTATTGCGCCAGCACCAATTACAATTAAGTTCTTCGGCTGATCAGGAAGATTCATCGCTTCGGTAGAAGTAATAATGTTTTTATGATCCACAGGAATATTTGGAAGAATTTTTGGACGCGCGCCGGTTGCAATAATTATTTTGCCGGCATTCAACGTATCAATTTTCTTATCACCTTCAAAAACATCAATCTGACTTTTTGAAACGAGTTTGCCAAATCCACGTATGCGGTCAACTTTATTCTTCTTAACCAGCAGTTCAACATTTTTTGTGATGCGATCCGAAATATCACGGCTGCGTTTTATAATCTTTCCAAAATCAAAACTTAAACCTTGAATTGAAATCCCGAAATCATCTGCACGATTTTTTATCGCATCGTACATTTCCGCATTTTTCAACAGCGATTTAGTAGGAATGCATCCCCAATTAAGACAAATACCGCCGAGATTATCTTTATCGATTAAAACCGTCTTGAAACCGAGCTGACCGGCGCGGATAGCAGCGACGTACCCAGCCGGTCCACCTCCCAAAACAGCTATGTCATAGAATCTTTGCATTAATTACCTTGAATCTTTGAAGGCATAAATATAAATAACCCGCATTTGAAAACAAACTTTAACTCCTTTTTTATAATACCAAACATGTTTGCAAGCTCTTTTGTTCAATTAATTTCTACCATTACGTTTTCCGTTTCACCTTTCACGTTCGTTTCACCTTTCACGTTTACATTATCCAGCAGCATGAATTCTCTTTTTTTGCCGGTGGTTTTCCCATCAAGATTTTTCCCGGGGTAACCGCAAACTTTTAGCAAAGGACAGATTCCGCAGCTGGGTTTAGCTGGTTTACAAATTTCGCGGCCCAACCTGATAAGGTTTGTATGGAATGAGTGTGCTATTCCTTCCGGAAAATTACGATTGAGTGCGAAAAAAGTCTTATCGGGAGTTTTCTCATTTGTAATTCCAATCCGGTTTGTCGTTCGATGCACATGTGTGTCGACCGGACAAACATTTCTATTCAGCGCAAAAAGCAGAACACAACTTGCAGTTTTTACACCAACACCATGGAATGCTGTCAAGCGTTCGATTGCTTCGTCATTCTCCAAATGTTTAATTGACTTCAATGTCAGATCATTTTTTTTATGAAGCTCCGCAACGAGCTTTTTTATAGCGGCAGATTTCTGTTCGGCAAGTCCGGCAATCCGGATTTTATTTTTGATCATCGAGCGTTTTTCGCCCAGCAGCTCGTCCCATGATTTGTACCGGCTCTTCAGATTCTGAAAAGCCTTGTACGAATTATTGTCATTTGTATTTTGAGAAAGAATTGTTGCTATCAAAAGGTCTAGAGGATCAGGCAATTTATCATTCCGCTTTGGGACATCAAATCTCCCGATCAATAAACGGTTTACTCTTATAATCAATTTCCTTTTGACAGTAATTTTTTCTGAATTCATTAGATACTTTCGGCTCTCTTCATAACTTATGTTATGCAAGGTTTGGGCTCAACAAACTAATTTTTGTTATTTGAAAGAAAATGCTCGTTCAACAATTATATTTTTTCATTGTAGATCAAACCTTGCGTAAGGTGAGTTAATAAATTCACACAGTGGAAGATCGGAGAAAAATTTTACATTTTCAAAAAATCATTTGACAAACGACATTCCTGAATTTATATTTGCCACAACTAAAAAGCGGACAATGAAAAACTTCGTATTAAATATAGCAACCCGGTGCCAGGAAATCGGTGTAACTATGATGATGTCGTTTAATACGAAGGGTATTGAATCGTAACCGATCAACGGAAAAATTTCAAAGCCCTTCAGGAAAAACTTGAAGGGCTTTTTTATTGTGTAGAAGTTCAATGAAGACAAGAATAAACATATCAACGGGTCGTACTATGATGTATATGATGATGAGTATGATGGAGCTTTTATGTCATTACCGTGACGGGTAGAGAGAACCAAGTTTTAACAAACTAAAAACCCTTCACGGTAAAAACCTGGAGGGTTTTTTTTAAAATCAGAACAACAAAAAGAAGATATATAAAATGAGCACACAAAACAAAAACTACCGCTTCGAAACATTGCAGCTGCACGCAAGATATCAACCGGATACAGCAATAAAACCGCGTGCCGTTCCAATCTATCAAACAACATTTTACACTTTTGATAACGCAGATCATGCGGTAAATCTGTGCGGATGGATGATATAATCGAAGATTTTAAACATGCATTTTCGAAAAGTTAAATAAAGGGAACAAGATGAGAGTATTAAAGTTTGGAGGAACATCGGTAGGAACAGTTGAGAGTTTTTGTGATGTGATAAAAATAATCTCTCAAAAATTTAAGGAAGACAAAATAATTGTAGTTATCTCCGCTCTTGCAAAGGTAACCGACCAGTTGATTAACTCTGTTGAGTACGCTGGTCAAAAAAATCCCGGGTACAAAAAGATTCTTGAAGAAATTAAATGCAGGCACTATAACTTCATACATAATTTGATTGCTGAAAAATTTCTAAATGAGACGAAATCAAAGATTGATGTTATTCTTAACGAACTCGAGTTGAAAGTTGACAGAATTTTCTTTTGGCAAGAATATTCGCTGCGTGTTTCGGATTCCATAATTTCTGCCGGTGAACGTTTATCTCAAGTAATTCTAGCCTCTGCTCTTAACAGTATAGGAATAGAATCTAAACCGGTAGATGCTGGAAAGCTGATTAGAACCAACAATAACTTCGGACAGGCAGAAGTTGATTACAACACGACCAATAAATTGTTAGCAAAAGCTTTCAAAAATTCGAAAAGAGATTGCATAGAAGTACTCAACGGATTTACCGGATCAACTGCTAAGGGCGAACCGGCTACTTTAGGAAGAAGCGGTTCCGATTATACTGCAACAATAGTTGGTAGTGCATTAAATGCAAGCGTAATTGAAATCTGGACAGATGTGGACGGCATTTTAACTGCAGATCCGCGTTTGGTGCAAGACGCAATTCCGCTGAAAACACTTAGCTATCAGGACGCTGCCGAGCTTGCATTTCTTGGGGCAAGAGTAGTATTTCCAAAAGCGATGGAACCGGTGAAGTTCAAAAATATTCCTGTGCTTGTACTCAATACATTCCAGCCGGAATTTGAAGGAACATTAATTAACCATGAGCCGGAAGGAAATCCTTACGCAATTAAGTCGGTCACACACATGGAAGACCTATCTTTGATTACGTTGAGCAACATCGCTTTGGATTCCGATACCCGCCTGCTCGAAAAAATTGTGCGTATTCTCAAACATCTGAAGTGGCCGTCTATCTTTTTCAACTACTCAATTTCTCAAAGGAGTATTTCGGTATTAACCCGTACCAAAAAATCAATCGGCTTGGTTGATGAGATACAAAACAAATTAAAATTCGAATTGGAAACAAAGATGATCGGCAATATAAATTTGCGCGACAACCTCTGTCTCGTCTCGGTTATTGGTAATAACGGCGACAATCAGATTGAGACGATGAATAAAATTTTCAGGACAATCGAAACCAACCATTTCAAAAATATTTTGTTCTTTTCATGCTCGGAAGAAAGAAACCATTCTTTTCTATTTGCAGAGACAGAAGCCGGAAAAGTAGTTAATGCAATTCACGATACGTTCTTGAACGAATTCATCAACTCAAATGTTGCGTGATAAAATGAAAGTATTAGAACAGAAAATCCAACCGACTTACGAAATACTTACGCTGGATAAATTTCGTTTCGAATCCGGTGCCGAGATACGTCAGGTCAACGTTGCCTATGAAACGTACGGCACGCTAAATAGCACTGGAACAAATGCAATTTTAATTTGCCATGCACTTACAGGAAATTCCCATGCATCAAGCTATAACGATTCTTCACGGTTGCCCGGATGGTGGGAAGGAGTTATAGGCAGAGGCAAAGCTTTCGATCCATCCAAACACTTTATTGTTTGTTCCAATTTTTTAGGAAGTTGTTACGGCACAACCGGACCAACAACCATCGATCCCACAACCGGAAAAATTTATGCTGCCGATTTCCCTCAGATGACTGTGCGTGACATGGTTAAACTTCAACACGAGCTTCTAAAATTTCTTGATGTAAAAAAATTATTGACTGTTACAGGCGGATCGCTTGGCGGTATGCAAACACTCGAATGGGCTTTGCTCTATCCGGAACTTGTAGAAACAATTATTCCGATTGCGACTTCGGCAAAACATTCTGCGTGGGCAATAGGATTAAACGAGATTCAACGCAAAGCAATTTTCGACGACCCCGCATGGAAGAATGGTTATTATGATGAACAGCCGCCAAAAGGTTTAGCAACTGCAAGAATGATAGCAATGATGACGTACCGTTCTCAAATCAGCCTTGAAAAAAAATTCGGCAGAGAAATCCGGAACAACGGTTTGAATGAGCCGAAACCTTTTTATCAGATAGAAAGTTACCTGCATTATCAAGGTGAAAAACTTGTAGACCGGTTCGATGCAAATACTTATGTCTATATCACCCGCGCAATGGATTTACACGACGTTTCGAAGAACCACGGGACAGCCAACAAAGCGTTGGGTAAAATCAAAGCCAGAACATTGTGCGTGGGAATAGATACCGATATTCTATATCCTGCTTACGAGCAAAAAGAAATTTGTGCCGCCATTACCGGCGCCGAATATTTCGAGATAAAATCAATTCATGGCCACGATGCTTTCTTAATTGAATTTGATCAATTGAATAAGGCAATCTCCAAATTCTTGAATTCATAAAGAATCGATCATTTCTCTGCCAAAGTAAAATACCAACCGGAGAATAATCCGCTCTAACTTTCACACCTTTTATTTTTCTTTTTATCAAACGCATAATTAAATTTGACCCGGTCAATAAATACCGGAGGACAGATGTCAACATTGATGGTAAGCATTTCGGGCGTACGCGGAATAATCGGCAACGGTTTGGATCCCGAAGTTCTGGTGAAGTACACATCGGCTTATGCAGATTATTGCGGCAAAGGAAAAATTGTTATAGGAAGCGACGGAAGAATTTCCGGCGAAATGGTTCGCAATATTGTAGTCGGTACATTAATGGCAAAAGGCAATAACGTAGTTGACATAGGTGTTTGCCCGACGCCGACAGTTTTGTTCAATGTAAAAAAAATGAGAGCAACCGGCGGCATTCAACTTTCGGCAAGCCATAATCCGAACGAATGGAACGCGCTGAAACTCTTGAACCGGCATGGCGAATTTATGACCCCGGAAGAAAATATTGAAATGATGATAAAGCTCGACTCTCCAGATAAAAGATTTGCCGCATGGGATAATCTTGGAAAAGTTACTTCTTACGAAAAAGGTCTGGAAGATCACATTAATGCGGTATTGAAGATGAGATACATTGATGTACCGAAAATCCGCAGAAGAAAATTCAAAGTGCTTCTTGATTGCGTTAACGGAGCCGGGTCGTATGCAATGCCAAAGCTGCTTAAAAAATTGGGCTGCAGTGTTATTGAAATGAATTGTGAGAAGAATGGAATTTTTCCGCGCCTGCCGGAACCGGTACCGGAAAATTTAGCAGCAACAATGCGCGCCGTTAAAAAACACAAAGCCGATATTGGAATTGTTGTAGATCCCGACGTCGACCGTCTAGTATTGATTACAGAAAAAGGCGAACCATTTGGTGAAGAAAATACAATTACGCAAGCGGTCAGATTTTACCTTTCGAAAAAGAAAGGGAATGTTGTTGTGAATCTCTCAACAACACGTGCCGTTGACGATGTTGCCAAAGAATTTCAATGCAAGATTTTCCGTTCGCCCGTTGGCGAAGCAAACGTTGTAAAGAAAATGAAGGAAGTTAAAGCAATTATTGGCGGCGAGGGAAGCGGCGGTGTAATACTGCCAAATGTTGTTTTCGGCAGGGATGCTTTAACTGGAACGGTAATCACACTTCAGCATCTTCTCGAGTCCGGCGGAAAGATGAGCGATCTCAAAAAATCATTGCCGTTATATTTCATTGTAAAGAAAAAAATTGAAATCTGCAGACGGGATCCCGACGAAGTGATTAATTTTCTAACTGAAAAATATCAAGCAGAACAAATTTATCTTGAGGATGGATTACGGATTGATTTTACAGATCATTGGGTACATTTCCGAAAATCCAATACCGAACCCATCATTCGCTGTATTGTGGAAGCGAAGACAAAAGAACTGGCAGAAAGTTTATCCGAGAAATAT
>CAZQQC010000036.1:0-5648 GCA_964595365.1 uncultured Melioribacter sp. | reverse complement strand
CTGTATTGTGGAAGCGAAGACAAAAGAACTGGCAGAAAGTTTATCCGAGAAATATACCGCGGAAATTTCATTTCTACCGCTTCTTTGAAATTGCTGATTGCTTCTTCGATTGTTTCACCTTTAACACTTGTTTGTCTTGTGCGTCGTACAATCAATTCATTTTCGTACGTTTAGAAAAATAGCTCATCAAAGCTTTATCAAACGGTTGACCGGTATCGATGAGGTTATATTCGATTCCGTAATTGAGGCATTCGCTTTTCAGTTTGCTCAGGTATTCGGTCATAGCTTGCTGATAAGCACGTTGAATCTGATGCGGCTGTGTAGCCATCTGCTCACCGGTTTCTACATCGACAAAAATTGCGTCCCGATCAAAACCAAAACTTTTTTCAATCGGATCCAGAATTTGGAAAACTATCACTTCATTCTTCTTGAAATAAATATGCTTCAGAGCAGTCATAATTGAATTAACGTCGTCGAAGAAATCTGAAATGATTATCGTCAATCCCCGTTTTTTAATTTTCTCAGCAACAGAATCTAAACATTTAGAAGTTGATGTCGTACCTTGCGGCTGTATTTCATTCAATGCCGAAAGCAAAGTTTTCAAGTAGACACGATTGGATTTTGGGGTAAGATAGTTATGAATTTTATCGGAGAAGACCGACAGACCGACCGAGTCCTGCTGGTTAATCATTATGTACGACAGGGCAGCGGCAAGAGTAATTGCGTAGTCGAGCTTTGATACTTTTGTGGAATGTTTAAAACTCATCGACTTGCTTGCGTCGATGAAAATGTGACTGATTAAATTGGTTTCTTCTTCAAACTGTTTGATGAAAAATTTTTCGCTCTTTGCATAGACTTTCCAATCTACATTCCTCAACGAATCGCCTTGCATATAAGGTCGGTGTTCGCTGAATTCCACACTGAATCCATGGTAAGGGCTTCGATGCAATCCAACCATAAAACCCTCAACAACCATCCGTGCACGGAGTTCGAGAGTTTTCAGTTTCGAAATTACAATTGGATCGAGATACTTTCTAAAATCTTTACTTTGAACCGCCACTTCCTTTTTTCTCTGCTTTCATTTTGATAATATCTTCAGGCGAAGCACCAAGATTGTCTAACTCCATTTTTACGGAAACGACTAACTTGCTGTTTGGATATTTCTGTAGAAAAGTTTCGTAAGATGTTTTTGCCGAATCGATCTCCTTCAGTTCGTTGGCTTGAATAAAACCAATCATGAAGAGCGCCGGTTCCGCATCGGGCAAATCGGAATATTTGTTTACAACTTTTTGATAGAGGCTTACGGCATTTTTCAAAGATTCCTCTTTTGAAACATTGGGAACCAACAAACTCTGGTACAATTTTCCGGCTTCCATTGCAGATTTTCCGGCTTCCGACAGATCGGGAAATTCGTTCACAACCTTTAAATAATAATCTGCTGCTTTTTTGTATGCATCTTCTTTTTTGACATCAGGCAAATTCTTATGTCCATAAATATTTGCAAGTTCATACATCGATTTTGCGGCAAACTCGTTTTTGGGATAATCTCTCACAACAGCTCCAAATTCCTTTACTGCTTCGTTGTATTTTTTTTCATTCTCTAATTTCATTGCAGCATCATAGGATTCTTTTGCCTTTCTAGATGAACAGTTTGTAAGCGATAAAATCAATGTAAACGACATGATGAACAAACATAGTTTCTGAAATTTTCGAATCATATTCTTACTCTGCTTTTAATTAAAATTTTGACGGGAAATATACAATCAATTGAAGAAGTAAAAAAACTGCTTAGTCGGTTCTTGAAAAAGAATGCAGAGATTTGTCGCCGTGTTTCAAGGAATCCCCACGTCCATCCGAAATTTTTCTGCCAAGCGATTCGATTTGCATCTGCAAACATGCTTTACAGTGCAACGGGTTATCGTTGATGCATCTTCGATCGGGATAAATTTGGTATAACTGTCTGTAAGGACTCGGCGTTAGATCCGGCATTACAACATTCGCACCTACATTCAAACCCTTTGCTCTGCCATCTTCATCTAAAGTTGCTAAAGCAGTAGTTGCCGGTATATGAACATTTTTCAATACCAGCCGGGCCACAGCAATTGTACGCAATGTAAGATCGACCCCGCCAGCATCTTTATCTCGATACGGCGTGTGAGGCGACGGAACAAACGGTCCGAAGGCTGCCATGTCGAGATCCAAATCTTTGCACAATAGAATATCGTCTGCTATATCATCAACAGTCTGCATCGGCAGTCCAATCATATTGCCCGAACCAATTTGATATCCTAATGTTTTTAAGTATCGAAGATGGCTGACTCTTTCAATCAGTTGCTGTTTCTGATGAAGTACCTGGTAAGATCCCGGATTTGCTGTTTCATGCTTCAATAAATATCTATCTGCCCCGGCAATCTTCCATTCGCGGTATTCATCAAATTTTCTTTCGCCTAGACAAAGAGTAATGGCAACATCTGCATGCTGTTTAATTTGATAAACGATGTACGAAATCGCATGAGTATCGTAAAAAAAGTCTTCACCTGATTGAAGGACAATTGTAAATATTCCTAGATTGGAAATTACTTTTGCAGCTTCAATTATCTCTTCCGGTTTCATTCTATAACGGGGCAGGGATACGTTATCTTCGCGCAACCCGCAATACAAACAATTTTGCTCGCAATAGTTGGAGAATTCTATTATGCCGCGAAGATGAACTTCGTTGCCGCAGTACAACTCTCTTATTTCATTTGCACGATTAAAAAGTTTCTGCTGATCACAGTTATTTTTCAAGTTAAGAAGAAAAGTTATCTCTTCTTTCGTCAGTTCGTTCCGGTACAATATTTTATCTAAACTCATCATCGATTAGAAGTAGACATCCCTTTCACCTGTTTCTACTCTTTCCAGCATCTTCAAGGTCTTCAACTTTGCCACACCGTTAAGTTTTTCCATTTCTTTGGCGATAAAATCGGCAGCGACTTTTTTTGTTATACCGGAAGCGTAATCGATTACATATTCTTTAAATGTTGAGATCGCGTTAGGCACACAAAGCTTTCCAATATTTCCCGATTTAGCCAGTTCCATAAAACGATCACCTGTTCTTGAAGAACGATAACATGCAGTGCAAAAGCTCGGCATGAATCCAAGTTCACAACAGTCTTTTACAACTTCATCCAGAGTCCGGTGATCACCGAGCTGGAATTGTTCCATCTCATACTCTTCTACGCTATCCCGGGACTCTTTGTAAGTACCCGGCGAGGTTCTGCTGCCGGCACTAATTTGCGAAACGCCGAGTTTAAACAGTTCCCTTCGCAGTTCCGGTTGTTCCCTTGTTGTCAAAATAATTCCGGTGTAAGGAACTGCAAGCCTAATTACCGCTACCAGTTTTTTGAAAGATAAATCATCAACAGCAAACGGAGGCTTGTGAGAGAGCGGTACATTGAAAGCTGGTTCGAGCCGCGGTATTGAAACTGTATGGGGTCCAACTCCAAATCTATCGTCGAGATTAAATGCGTGACTTAATACAGCAAGAGTTTCAAATTTATAATCGGTTAGCCCGAACAATGCACCGATTCCAACGTCGTCAATTCCGGCTTGCAGAGCCCGATCCATCGCATACAACCTCCAGGAGTAATCATGTTTTGGCCCGGAAGGGTGCATCTGACGGTACGTTCCGTAATGATATGTTTCCTGAAAACACTGGTAGGTTCCGATTCCAAAACTTTTGAGAATTTTAAATTCATCTATGCTTAACGGAGCGGTGTTAACATTAACTCTTCTGATATTTCCACCGTTAAGATGAATACTATAAATTGCTCCAATTGCATCATGAATAAATTGTAGGTTTGATTTCTTAGGATGCTCGCCCGCAACAAGTAAAATTCTTTTGTGCCCTTGCTCAACCAGAAATTCAGTCTCCGATTTTATTTCATCGACCGTAAGCGTCTTTCGTTTTAACAATGTATTATCTCTTCTGAAAGCACAGTAAAGACAATTATTGATGCAAGTGTTGGTAACATAAAGCGGTGCAAAGAGAACTAGTCTGTTGCCGTAAATTTTTTCTTTTACTTCACGCGCAGTATGGAACAATTCATCCAGCAGATCGTTGGAGTGAATATTGAGTAACGCAGCACTTTCTCTAAGCGTTAAACCTTTGGCTTCACCAGATCTCTTGAGAGTATCTTTTTGAAGAGAAAGATCGGTCAATCTTTTGTCTTCAAGCAATGAACTGATATTTCTTTCGTTTATAAAATCCAATCTTTCTCCTAAGAAAAAATGCATCATCACTCACCATACGCAGGGTTGAAGCTGTAATTGTAAAACGAATATTTTTTCTACGACAACAAAAATTGGTTTTGTCAAGCTCAAACCTTGCGTAACAGCAGATAGTTAAGTTAAAACAATAAATATACCAGTGTTTTTTTGCTTATGATCCTTTGGAATCATGTCTATTTGGCAACTGGTGAAATGTTTTTTTCTTAAAAAAGAGAAATAATTGGAACTGATTTTTGTGTGCAGAGAATAAAGATAAGATGGGCAAACTGTTTCCTAAGAAACGGCGTTCTCGGTAATTTCAATATAATCACGTGAAGCGTTGACAACGCATCTTAAGCCGTATGGAATTGTTATGTTGTCTTTTACATGACCATGTTTTAGGTTATATACAACAGGTATCTTTAATTTTTGAAAATATTCTATGATTACTTCGTTCAATGTGAAAGTTCTTTTATTGGGATCAGGTTCAACGCAGTCAACAAAGTGCCCTAAGATGATTCCCTTTATCTGTTTGAAAATTTTTGATAATCTCAGTTGATTCAGCATTCTATCAACTCTGTATGGCGCTTCATTTATTTCCTCAAGAATTAAGACAGCATCTTTTAATTTTGGAAAATACTCTGTGCCGTTCAAAGATGTCAACAAACTTAAATTGCCGCCCAAAATTCTGCCTACCGCCCTTCCCCTATTGAGCACATATATCTTTTCGTTCCCCGGATTTTTAATTCGACCGACAACTTTATTTGATGTGATTGTTCGCCAAAAAACTTCTTCAGTAAATTTACTTACTTCATCGTGGAAATCTACTGCAACCATCGGACCTGCAAATGTTATCAATCCTGTTTTGGTAAAGAACGCCATTTGAAGTGCATTAATATCGCTATAGCCGACAAATATTTTCGGATTGTTGCGAATAATTCTGTAATCAATTTTATCTAAAAGACGTCCTGCACCATAACCCCCGCGGATAGAGAAAATTGCTTTGATATTTTTGTTTTTGAACATTTCATGAAGATCGGCAACGCGTTGAGCATCTGTTCCGGCAAGATATCCGGATTCCTGCCCAACATTTTTCCCAACTTCAACTCTATAGCCAAGTTTTTCTAAATACTCAACGCCACGATTAACTTTTGTGATGTCATCCGGTGATGAAGCGGGCGAAATAATCCCAATAACATCCCCCGGTTTTAATCTTTTAGGTTTGATTATTCTCATTAAGAAAAATCAAGTGAACGAATTTGATATCAATATAGCAAAAGGAGTTGTATGAAGCAAAAGATTAATGAAAGTTTTGATGGGTAATACAATCGTAGAATCTTTACTATTGGAATCCATAGAAAAACTTGAAAATTCAGCTGTTTTCAAGTAGTCCTTGAAGA
>CAZQQC010000035.1:0-22427 GCA_964595365.1 uncultured Melioribacter sp. | reverse complement strand
TCCACTGCACCCAAACGGGACCATTCCAATATCCTTTAGGATTATAATATGAATCGTCGGCGGCAAGTGTTGGTACGCCATACTTGCGCCAGAATTTTTTGGGATCCATCAACTTCTGCATAAGTTTTTTTGCCTGTCGTTCATCGGCAACACCTGCCCATAGCGGAAGAAATCCTATAATCTCCTCACGCTTCAGATCGTTGAGCTTTTTGTGGGTGAATTTATTTGTTACTTTATCTACGTTATAGTAGAAGCCGGTCGAGTCATCCCACATTGTCTCGTTGATTTTTTTTGCACGGATATCTGCTTTTTGTTTCCACTCCGTGGCTTCATTTTTTTCTCCGAGTTCGGCAGCCATTGCTGCAAGAGATTTTTCTTCCATAACTAACATTGAATTTAGATCAACCGCTTCAAAATTGCCGGGCCAACCTACTTCATCCCACACTGCAACTTTTCCATCGCGGACACTTTCAAGAACCGCATGAGCACCCCACTCACAGAGCCCATCGCCATCGCTGTCTCTATTCTTTACATAGTAATTGTAGAATGATTTGCTCGATTTATACATCTCTTCAAGAAATTTTTTATCCTTTGTAATTTTATAAATCTCCCAATTCTGCCAGGCATACCACGGTGCGGAGGATGTAAGCTGATTTTCATAAGGAATTGTTTCATCGAGAAATGGACCGGTGCGGTAGTTGATATACCCATCTTTGTGCTGACGTTCCCTGTAAACACGCTGAGAATTCATTGCGCTTGCACCATCCATAAACGCATATGCTAACATTGTTAAACTCTCATGGAAAACCTGTCCGCCGTGCCCCCATCCCCACTGTGGTTCACGTGAAAACACATAATAGTTGTAACTGCTTTTTCCTTCCGCCGGCAGCATTACCTGGCGCATAAGCGAAAATGCAGTCCAGTACAACATTTCTTTGTCGGGGTTATCGAATTTAAGAACCGGAATAGATGAAAATAGTTTTTCGTTTGCACCGAGATATTTATTTATATTTTCCGATAATAATTTTTGTGCTTCCGCAATAGTTTTATTTATGTCGTCTTCCGGTCTTTGCACCGTGCGAATAATTCGCAGGTGTTTATTTGCCCCGGGATCAATCTCAAAACGTTTGGATGCAGAAATAATTTTTGCAAAATCTTTTACGTCACCTTTTACTTTACCGGAATATTTAACATCGGTTAGAAAATCGCTTTCTTCAATATTATTTACTTCGTCCGAATGCATACTCATACGTCCCTGCGTATCAACCGCAGTTATAACATAGCCATAAACTTTATCATCGGAAATATTTTTATCCGTGAAGAAAGGTTGTTCAAGGGACGAAGCTATCAATTCATAAACACCGCTTTTAGAATAATCGCGTCTGTAGATATTATACTTAATATTGACTTCACTTTTTTCCCAGTACAAATGCAATTCTGTTCCGTTGCGCAAGATATCGCGTTTCACACCGTGCGGGGCATCGATCAATGTAGCATCATTCAGTTTACCATCAATTCGCCGGTCATGTCCTTTTGATGTATCGGTGACTGTTCCGTGAATAACAACATCCTGATTCGATTCTTTACATGAGAGAACAAGTGAAAAAGCATCTCCGGTTTTCACCGCTCCCAAAACTCCCAATTCAGCACCGTACAAACTATATGGATTCATATTTGTCAGTGTGCTTCCCCATCGCGGCGAATTTTCTGTAAGAATTCTATTATTGTCATTATTCAACATTGCCATAATTTTTAATGAGGGAGGAAGATGACGGCATCGCTCTCCATCTTTATGAAAAATTCTTCCCCACAGGGTATACCCGCTTCGTTTTTCCAATTCAATTTTTTGAGGGATATACACCGGTTCCCCTTCATAACTACTGAAACTTGCATATCGATCCATCGGTTCGGAAAAGAGAAATGCATTATACACTTTGTCGACATAAGGCACCTTATGGTCAAGCACCCAGCTATCCGGAAGTTCTTCATGCGAAAATGTAATTGCATTTTTCTCTTTAAGAATTTGCACTTCGTTAAATGAACGGTAATCGTTCCGCAGATAAGGCAAAATATCTATGACTTTTTTTTGTGAACCGAGATTTGTAATTGTTATGTCCTGAATTGCAGTATGAGAGCTATACACTAAAAACGACACATCCACTTTGATATCCTCGAAAGGATAGAAATTATATTTTAGCAGATCCGGATATGATACAGTAATAACAGGTTCCTTAAACATTTCGTTGATTGATGAAACATACTTTGCCCCTTTCCGAAAACCGAGAGACCAATTGCCTGCATTATCGGTTATAAAGTCTGCCCCGCGTGTCGAATCATAAAAAAGGAAATGATACCCTTCATCAAGCGTAAACTCCGAGCGTTCCATTGCTGCCGCGTATGTAGTATAGAGAGGCGAGTTCTTTGTTGCAGAGAGATTGGAAAGATAGGGTTTCACTTGCTGCGCAAGCGCAACAACCTGCCCTAGGACAAGAAAAACAATAATTTTTTTCATAGTAATTTTTCCATCAAATTGAGAATTAAATAATTTATCTTTTACCGAAGCAATATCATCTTTCGTGTCTCTTGAAAACTTCCTGCTTGAAGACGGTAGAGATAGACTCCGCTTGGTTGGTTCTCTCCTTTCCATTCTACTTTGTACCTACCGGCGTCTTTCCATTCATTCACGAGTGTTGTAACTTCCCGTCCGAGTACGTCAAAAATTTTGAGTGTCACAAAACTACCCGTTGGCAGTTGATAACTAATCATTGTTCGAGGATTGAATGGATTGGGATAGTTTTGATCCAGCGAAAATGTAGAGACAATTCCATCCTGCGTGTTTCTCTCCACATCCACTGTGTTGTCTATTACAAAATTGACAAAGCTGTACCGGTCGAATGTTGATGCCCAGAACGCAGGAACGTAGCTAGCAGGAAAATAATATGTAATGTTTAATCCGATTCTGCTTCCGCTAGTTAATGTGAGTCCCCCGTAATTACTTTTGGGAATTGCCATTTCAATTTGAGATGAAGTAACTTTTAAAATAACCAATGAAGGGTCGATTATCCGTCTCTTAAATTTTTGTTGATATGCAGCATCATCATCCCACATTCCCATTCCACCACCGTTCGGATTGATCGACAGGGCATAAGCTTGAACCTCGGGGTTCGCATCCCATGTATGAAATTCGGTGAACCTACCTTGTAATCTATCAATCGTCATGATCGTATTTCCGCTTCCCCACCACCATCCGTCCGCTCCAAAATCAAACTGTAGCTGCTGTTGTTGGGGCTTGCCTGTATTGCTCAAATCGAGTGCAAAGTACAGATAGTTATTGTCGTGGTTAAGATAAATTTTAGGATCGAAGCTAACTGGAGAGAAACTTACCTTGTCATTTACAAGATGCCATCCGCTTTCGATAACACCATCCATTGTGGGGGTGAAGGTAGGAATATCAGTTTTCACGGGGTAACGCGGATAAGGATCGTCACCATCTCTAATGCCGTCATTATCCGTGTCGCTATTGGTAGGATTACTTCCGCCGTAAATACCATCCAGAGCTTCCTGGCGATCCGTGTAGCCATCTCCATCTGTATCAACTTGAAGGGCACTGCTTCCGAAGCGCGCTTCATCCAACGGCAGAAGCGGATCGTTATCCGGAAATGCATCTTTATCAGCATCTACTGCTTCCTGTATGCCGCCCCACTGAGGCAACAATTTTTCGTACCCAACAAAATCGCGGAATATCTTTGCTTGAAAATCCAGTTGCTCGCCTGCGGGAACAGGAAATTCTGACGGTAGATCGCCATTGTACATTAAAGGCTGGTTGTTGACTGCATAAAGCGCATCGATAGCGTGCTGAACCTCGTGAATAAAAACCCAGGTTAATCCAAAATCGATACCGGATTGATAAGCAGGATATTGAACGCCTGTCCAGACAGGCCATTCTACATGTGAAAAGCCTGTGTTCCGGGAAGGTCCTGGCAAATTCAAATTCAGAACACCGAATGACCAATATCCGCTGGTTGCACGGGAAATACGAAATACAATATCATACTGCGTGTTCATAACACCCAGCGCCTTAAGATCATCCGCAGTTTGGCCTACTGCATAATCACTCAGACTTGGAAAATTCTTGTAGGTATCAATCAAATAGTAGGTCAACTGTGTATTCAATTTCATTAAAGAATTTCTCCAATAAAAAAGTCTGCCGACTTCGAGCATCTTGCGGATCTTCACTACTTCGGCATCCGAAATGGAACCGCGATTGGTATTTTTATAAACAACTACAGCCACCTTAAGGTTTGCATACGAATAGAACCCCTCCCGTGAAGTGAGGGTAACTGCATCTACTTCATTTGATTCACCGAACTCCTTTGCAGCATCGATTCTGCCTTTCACTTTGTAGAGAAATTTTGTTCCGAGCGGCAAGCGTGTAACAATGAACATTGTATCCAGACCGCTGTAACCGATCGGCTGGCCGTATGTACTGTTTTCGGTGCGTCTGTAAATATTGTATCCTTTCACAACGTGATTCGGATCCGGTACAGGACTCCAGGAGAGAGCAACTGTTGTGGCAGTTGGTACTGCTCTGAGCAGGAATCTATTCGTGTCAGGTTCGGCTACTTCATTCGATGCGCCACTGTAAACGCCATCACCCGCGGCAGCAAAAACAATGTAACCGTGATAGTAACTCTTAAAAGAGGAGGAATCGACATAAGATGTAGTTGTGAGATTTACGGCAAGACGTTCATACAGACCGCGCGGCTTTCCGTTTAACAACGTATCGGAAAAATTGCGACGGTACAGAGTATACGTTGCACCGCTAACCGGATCCCATTGAAGCACCCGATATTTTTGGGGGCTGACTGACACTTTCAAGTTTTGAGGTTGTTGCAGAATATTTTTTTTAGCAAGATTCAAAAAAAGTGGAAATCTCACAAACGGAATATTGTTTACCATGTCGGAAAGCACTTCCTGTTCTCCCCTTGCATAGCATGTGAAGCGGACGAATACACTATCGCCAACTTTTAGACCCGGATTGATAAAGTTACCGAGTTCAACACCAAACACACCTTTGCCATCAATATTTGGATCCGGGGATAGACCCCAGCGGGCGGAACTCTCGGTAAGTGTTTTGCTTTCATCCCGGTTAAGATAGACCACAAAGCTAGTTAAAGGCGGAGTATGAGTGCATAGTGAACCGTCAGAATGTTTAACAAAATTCCTGTAGTAAACAGAGTCTTGCGTTTGCGCTTCTATCCTAAGGAAATATGCTTGAAGAAAAATATTGATAATGATAACCCATTTATACCGATACATTTTTTCACCTTTAGCATTTATTGTACTTATCCGTAATAAACATTTTATGAAATACTTGACCTTGTTTACCTTACACAAGGTTTGATTGACTGTGAAAAATTAAAATTGCCAAACGAATATTTTTCTCTAAGACAACAAAAATTCGTTTGTCAAGCCCCAACCTTGCGTAACATCAGCTCGTAAAAAGAATAATCTGCTCGCGAGTCTTAAAATTATTTAATGACCACAAACTTTCCGACTTGAACTTGCCCGTTAGTTTTATCTTCAACACTAAACAAATAAATTCCACTCGATACAGCCTGGCCAACCGACGAGGTGAGATTCCAATCTTCAAAGCCCTTGTACGGATTGTCGTGGTAGATAGTATTCACAAGGTCACCAGCCAGCGTATAAATTTTGATTTCACACCGCTCCGGTAGATTGATAAATTGTATGTGGCGGTCCTGCTCCATCCACCAGGGTCGTGTGCCCTGTGGTTTTTCCCATGGTGGATTATAGGTGTTGTAAGCTATATCTCCCCGGTACGGATTCGGCACTACGACAACGCTACCAACATTTTGTACTGGCACCGACCCGGGGACTACTTTTTGTGAGTTAGAGCGTAAGCTGCTTTCGAGGGATGGAAAACCATTAACTACATCGGGCTTCGAGAACGCCGTTAGTGTATAAAAGTATTCCACGTTATTCAACAATCCCTCATCCTTATAGGTATATTGTAAACCTGTATCGTAACCTATATTATCTACAATATCATACTCGGCTAGAAGTGTCCAGGGGCCGTCTATGCTCCTGGTGCTTTTATACAGCCTGTACCCTTCAAAGGGTTTCTTCACGGTATCAGCACGGTAGGGATCTTCATATAACTCCGGATTAACATCTCCAGAACGGGGTTCCCAATTCAGCGTTATACTTTTGTTTGCTGTTATAGTGCGGAGTAGTGGTTTGGGTGGTGGAGAAGGTACTTTGAAATTTTTTTCCTTGAGCCAATCTAACGAACGTACATTTTTGTATAGACCATCTAGACCCTTGCCAAAAATAAGACCCGCCATGAAACTAAGTGTATCTTTTTCAAGTAGCTGAAAAGGTCCAAAAGCAATGAAAAATTGTGAACCATTATAGTCTTCGTCAATAGGCATTATTTTTCCATTTGACATTTCCAGGTAACGAAGCGCGTCACTCCTTGGAGGACTAACACCCGAATTTGGGACCCAATTAAATGACCACCTTATTGAATCGGGGAGTATATTTTTCGGGGGATAGATTTTAATCCCTATAGGACTATATGCTGTACCATCGACACCACCAGGTCGATCGGCTGCTATTCCTAGATGTTGAGTAGAGTCATAGATTGTACGGTCGTCGAGTGCAAAAGCCCACCCTTCCGAGATAGTGCCAACATTGCCGTCTAGCCAATAAGCAACATAGACATCTTTCAATGGGGTTTGCTTTGGTATGATGTGAAAACGAAAAGCGATCATCTCGTCGTACGGTGGTGAACTCCATGCGTAACTCTCCTGGATGACATCTAAATACAATGGTTTGTGTGTGCTAACTGCCAGACTAACCGGATTGTAGTCGTTATATTTTGCCACAAAATCCTGATCCGATACACCAACATAGTTTGGAAGGTATGGAATATTTGCCGTTTCGCCTTTTTCAACAACCCAAATAGTGTCCCATGGTTCTGTGCCAGGATAAAACTCAAATGATGAATTCCAGCTTGTTGTAACGGAAACCAATGTGTCCTTTCCAGAAATTGCTCCAACCCAGATCCCGGCTTCGCCGATGTGCTCTTCGTAGCTATTCGGGGGGAATTCAGAAAAAATGAGTCCGGGATAGTTAGTTGCAGCTTTCCACAACGTTCCCATATTTGTTACCAGCTGACGCACTTTACCAACATTATGCACTCTCCAATCGAGTCGTGTGTATTGCGCGATAAGACTTGATGTGCCGATAACACTAAATAAGAATAATCGTAAAACCGAATTCGATATTTTCATAAAATCCTCTTTTAGAAGTCGATCCGGAAGCCAGGTTTTGTTGTTCTTCCCCGGGAAAAGGAATAAACTGCTAATCGGTTTACAATGTTATTCCTAAACCAAAACGATGTACTGCATTCAGTAAAATGAAATTGCTGAGCGAATAATCGAAGCGCAACAAATAACCAAAGACATCAACTTTGACACCCGCTCCAAACGAATAATTTGCAACACTATTATTTACACGATAACCGCCTCTCAAAAAAAGCATATCCTGAAAATTCCACTCTGCACCAACACCTCCTTGAGGAGCGCCTTCGTTTGGTTTCGTTAATGAAAATGAAAAAAGCACCGTTTGGTTTTTAAATTCCAAAGCATTGATTCCCATACCGAATGTAAAATTTGTCGGCAATGGAAATGATTCATTCACATATTTAATGCTGGAACCAAAATTGGCTATTTGCATGCCGAACCGGAATCCATGAAAATCGGAGACATACAGTGTAGCAATATCAACCGATACCGCATTTGCCGTGAATCCTTTGTAAAGTGACATTGTTATATAACTTACAGTCGTTCCCAGGGTTACTCTATCTGTAAGGTTCCGGGCATAACTTAAACCGATGCGATAATTAGTCGCATAAAATGTTTCACCCGTCCCCTCAGGTTGAAGGGGTGTAGTAACTTTCATCTCATCTGTATATAGCCCGGTAAACGAAAGACCCAAAGAACCATAATCATCAAAATTCATTGCTACGGCGGCAAAATCGTGTTTAATTCCTGCAAACCATTGTGTATGGTTGAAAACAATATCTGTTCTTTTTTGCAACGGTAATGCTGCAGAATTGTAATATGTTGCTTCGGCCCCTTGCACGGTCGAAATAAGTGCGTCTCCCAGCGCGCTTCCTCTTGGACTAATGCTAATCTTAAGAAATTGAGCATCTGCACTGCCAGGGCGGTCATACTGAGCTAAAAGAAATATTGGAAAGAAAAAAAACAATATCAGAGATTTAAGAATCATAACCTGCTCGCAAGTTTAAAATTATTTAATGATCACAAACTTTCCGACTTGAACTTTTCCGTTATTTTTATCTTCAACACTAAACAAATAAATTCCGCTCGATACAGCCTGACCGACGTTAGAAGTCAGATTCCAGTCCTCATACCCTTTGTTGGGGTCGTCGTGATCAATGGCAAATACAAAATCTCCTGCCAGTGTATAAATTTTGATCTGGCTTCGAACAGGAAGATTAATGAATTGAATTCTGCGATCTTGCTCTAGCCATGTACGGGATCCTTTTGGTCTTTCCCACGGTGGATTGTAAGAGTTGTATGCAATATCTCCTCGATACGGATTTGGAACAACGCTAACTTCTCCAACAGTTTCTGGCGGTGTAGTTCCGGGTATAATTATTTTTGCAGTGTTTGAAATACTTGTTTCCTGTGATGGAAAATTTAAGACTTTATCTTCTCTTGAAAACGCGGTTACTGCATAATAATATTCTATATTATTTAGAAGCCCGCTGTCTTCATAGTCATATTTAAGACCTGTATTGGAACCAACGTCGTTTATTTTATCATATTCGGCAAGCAGTGTCCAGGGTCCATTGATTGATTTTGTACTTTTATAAATCCGGTATCCTTCGAATGGATATTTTGTAGTGTCGCCTCTATTCGGATCTACATACGTTTCGACCCGTTGTTTAGATTTTGACCAATCTAATGTGACGCCTTTACTTTTGAGTGTAACAGTTACCGCAGGTGTTGGTGGTGGTGCCGGAACACGAAATCCTTTTGTTTGTAAAAAATTAACGTAATCCGAATTCTTCATCAGGCCTCTTAATCCGTATCCGAAAAGTTCTGCCATTGCTACTTTTAATGTATCGCCAACTTTAAGTTGAAATGGTCCAAATCCCAGTATAATGTGTCCACGCGCAGGTTGGTCGAGACGATCCTCAAAAATAATTCCACTGCTCATTGTCTTATACTCTCTGGCATTAGTTATTGGTAATGTTTCATGTTCCCAATAGGTCATCGACCAACGTAATGATGGATCGACCGGCTTCAATACTCTGAATCCAACCGGACTAATTGCGGTTCCGTCCTCTCCGCCGGGGACATCTTCGGCAATAGCAAGATGCTGATCGCGAGAATAACGTATTATCTCATCAATAAAATTTGCGGTATTAACCTGCCCTACTGCACTATGCATCCAAAAAGCAATATAAGCATCCTTTATCGGGACCTTCTTCGGTATAATTTTATACTCCCATATTATAAATTCATCCACAGGTGGTGAACTCCAGGCATGAGTAGCTTGAATAATTTCAACATTCAGGGGAATGTGGTTTTCAATATTTAAAAGATTATCATCTGCATAGCGGCATACGAAATCCTGATCGCCAATACCTACATAATTTGGCCAGTAAGGAATTTGAACTGTATCGCCCCGTTGGACTGCCCAGATTGTGTCTCCTCTATCTGCCGTTGGATAAAATTCATTTTTATAATGCGCTTGCGAAACAGAAACAAGTGTATCGCCATTTGGAGCAATTCCGCCGACCCAAATTCCGCCTTGATACAAATGTTCTTCACCGCTGTTAGGAGGAAATTCTGCATTGATCAAGCCCGGGTAGGTCGTCTCCGCTTTATTCATTGTTCCCATATTTGTTACCACCTGGCGCACTTTACCAACATTATGCAATTTCCAATCAAGTCGTGTGTACTGTGCAATAAGACTTGATGTGCCGATGGCGCTAAATAAGAATAATCGTAAAACCGAATTCAATATTTTCATAAAATCCTCTTTTAGAAGTCAATCCGGAAGCCAAGTTTTGTTGTTCTTCCTGTAGAAAATTGCTGTGGATCCCGGATGCTTTGCATTATGTAGTAATCATAAAAATTACTTTGCGGATTTTGTACATCTCCAAATCGATACGGCTTTCCAGTCCACGTATTAAATCCATACGACATTTGAACATTGCGTTGATCGAACAAATTAAATACATCGACATAAAATGTAAGACGGAATCCATCGCCAAGTGTAAATCCTTTTTGAAATCTTAAATCGGTAGATGAATATGATGGACCGATCACAGTATTTTCCTTTCGCTGAGCTTCTGCAGGGTCTGTTGTTGCCTGTCCCGGAGTGTAGGGTGTGCCTGTCGAGTAGCGGTAAAGAATTGTTAGACTCCAGTCGTTAGGAATTTTTAGTCCAAATAATTCAAGATTTTGATCTTTACGGACTGAAATAATGCCGTCAAGAATTATTTGCTGTCTAACATCCCATGAAAGCGGACGCTCTCTAATAGGATTTGGAAAATCAGTTATAGAACGAATATAGTCGTCAAAAGCAGAGGATGAATATCCGCTTGCCCATTGAATTGTGTATGTTAATTTTCCCGAAGTAATATCGGAACGACTTTTGCTAATTACAAATTCCAATCCCCTGGCACGTGCATATCCTTTGTTATCAAACAAATCAACCGGTGTTCCAAGTGCAGCAAGCAATCGAGTTGTACCAACCTGTCCTGAGATGTCCTTCGCATAACTCTTAGCATCAATTGTCCAGTTATTACTTATTTGTGTTGTCAATCCGAATTCGTAAAGAATTGTCTGTTCAAAATTTAATTTTGGATTTCCGGTAGTCCCGCCGCTATATGGATCCCGGTAATAAAATTGTAATTCCGGTAATTGATTAAAATGACCGTATGAAAAAAACATCACCATATCTTCGGAAATCGGGAAAGATATTCCGAAGCGCGGGCTGAAACGGTAAGTATACCCTTTCCAATCTGCCTTCAGGCCGGTTGCGTTTTCCCATCTTTGCTTCCAATCGTTGTTCATAACCGTTGAGCCAAGCAAAAGACCATCAACCCTTAGCCCTGCATTAATAATCAGGAATTCCAGTTCAATCTTATCTTGAATATATGCACTACCAATAATCGGTTTTGCATTAAACACCCATCGCCACTGTCCAAAGAGAGGGAATGGGCCTGGAGGAGGCACCGGATCCAAGCCCAAACCGTATCTTGACAGTTTTACACCGCCATCTTGAATATCAACATAACTAATATCATTCCATTGAATTTGGATGCCCGTTTTTATCAAATTAGATGGATTAATCTGCGAAATGAAATCGCTCTTTAATGTAAATGTAGATGTTTTGTCGTCCCTCCAAATATTGTCGGAGCCCTGCCCATTAAAAAAACCGGTTCGCGAATCGATTTGAGGAGAGGTGATAGTTGAAACCAACTTCCCGGTATTGTCTATAGTCCAAAAATCTGCCGGTGTTTTACCATTGAGTGAACCTTTATATGTAACACCCAAATATCCCAGGTTAATATTAAAGTAAGATGATTTTGAAATTACATGATTATATAAAATACTTCCGGTGATGTTATTTCTATTATAATCTGCAATACTGTTCGGATAATATTTCCACAACCAGTTGAAATCACTCCACTTCAGATATGTATTAAAGTAACTGAAAGTCAACCTATCTTTTTCTGAAATGTCCCAATTTATTTTTGCATTTACATTTGTTGTATTATTTTGTCGTTCGGGTATATTTAATAATCCGAAGAGATTGAATTTACCTCTGTCGCGATTATTATTATAAGGCGTATTTGTAAGATTAAAATTTGTTGAGAAGAAAAAATACATTTTCCCGGGAATTTCTAATCCAAGCCCTGGAATTTGTTTTTGAGTAATTGGTATGGGTCCGCTAAGATATGTAGAACTATAATCCGTTAAATACGATTCTCCTAAAGCTTTCCAGCGATCCGTTTTAAACTCTATTCCGCCTTTAAGATTTTCAGTACCGCTTCTAGTACTTATATTCACTACTCCGGACTGAGCCTGCCCGTATTCTGCGTTAAACCCACCTGTAAGCAATTCAACGCTTGAAACATCCGTCACATTAAGATCAAGTACACTACGGCCACCATAAAGCGGATGAGTTACAGGCATTCCATCAACTACATATAAAATTTCTCCACCGCGCCCTCCCCGTATATTAATATCTTTCACACTTTGATCACGAACCTGTAACTGCGATCCACCTGCAAGCTGAAGGCTTTGAGGCGCACTCGATATAAATGTTCCTCCTTGCAATTTAAAGATATCGGTTACCGCTTCAATGCCAGGGGTATTGCGAATATTTTCTTGTGTAACCTGACGTCGGGTAGATGTAACATCTTTTTCTACTAATTTATTTTCTGCCTCTATAAGAACTTCCTTCATTTGCACTGCGGTTGCAGAGAGTTGTCCATTGACTGTTGTTGTAAGATCGACTTGCACTTTTACATTTTGCACTACTATGGTCTGATAACCAACCATAGATATTTGCAAATCATATGTACCCGGAGGAACGCGAAGAATAAAATAATAACCATCTAAATCTGTAGAAGCACCAAGCATTGTACCTTTAACCAAAACATTTGCCCCTATTATTGGCTCGCGGGCTTCTTTATCACGAATCCGCCCTGCGATCTTTCCCGTATCGCCGGCAAACAAAAATGATGCAGTTGAAAATAAAACCGTAAATAAATAGATGCACCATGATTTAAGAATTCGCATGTTTTCTCCTACTCAATATTCAAGTTTCGAAGAATTTCTTTCCCCATCACAATAGCATCTTCTTCATTAATAAAATATAAGGGAAACCCGAGCACAACAGCGTCATATGTTGTTCCATAATACCTGAGAGCTATTGTTCTCCCCCGGTATTTTACGTACGTGCTACTTGGCAAATTATTATAAATATACAGACTTACTGTAAAGCCGGCAGGAGAGATGATAAGATTTACCTGCCCGAGTTTACCGAAAAAAGGGAAGAATGCTAATTTTGATGAATCAGCCCGAAAGTTGCTGAATGCAGGCATCGTACTTTCTCCGCCTATAAAATCTCCGGTAAGCGCTGTTACGTCAACAGTTCTAATATGAAGATAATCATACACAAAAGAACCCTGGGGAAACGTATACGGGAAATTGCTATTGTAAGCAAAAGATTTTAATATTCCCCACCCGCTCATTAAAAATTTTCCGCCTACTTTAAGATAATCGGTAAATATTTCGATATTCTTTGGTTCGGATATTTTGTGTGGATTACTTTGCGGCCAATCATCTGCATGCCATACAATTAATTTATATTTTGAAAGTGTTGCCCTAGACGGCATACCTTTATTTGCTTTGTAATCCCATTGGTCAGCCCCTTCGAAAACACGGGAATAAAATTTATCTACAGTAGCATCTGAAATATTATACGTTACAAAGGGGAAGTTGAATTCGTCAGTTTCATCAATTATTAAAACTTTCTTTTCAAATGAGGGCATAATTAAATTCACTGCCGCAGAATCACCAACAGGGTCAATCAGGTTCGTACTATTTCGAGAAGTCACCTTGATATAATGTTTACCGGTTATGGGTGGAGTAAAATTATCGGGTGCAATTGTCAGCGTAGTATCGCTGCCCCAATGCCACGTACCGCCGTCTACCGACCAGGCATAATCAACTATGGCTCCTTTAACTGTCTGGTCATATGCAGTGAAATTTAATTTGATTCCTGTCCACCAGTCATTTACACTATTTAAAGCCAGGATTGTATCATTCTTTACCGGGGTAATAATTTTTGTAACAGGTGCACTTGCTTTTGTTGTGTAAACAATTTTTTCAGCGGGTTTCGGATCCACAGTCCCGACATTATCAATCGCTCTTACTATAAATCGTTGGCGGTTGATATTGTCGCTCGAATTAAATGCGATTGTAACAGACGTGGCGTTAGTATCTTTCCATTGTGTTGAATCAAATTCTTTCCACTCATTATTTTTTCCCTTTACAAGGTGATAAGTTATATACCGGTATTGATATTTAGAGATATAACCATCATTATCTCCACCACTCCATCTCATAGTTGATAAAGGAAAGATAGTATCGTTATCCTTCGGTACATTCGATAATTTTGTGAAGGGGGGATTATTAGGATTTGGCGGTGATGTAGGAAATCCGCATGAGATCCAAATAATTCCCACACAAAAGGCAATGAATATTATAGTAGTAAATCTTCTCATAAACGCAAACCTGTTCTTTTTTTAGTCTATTCTATTAATAGTTCTTAATGCTGGCTATACTTACTTTACGATCAAAAAGATATGAATCCTGATATCGTCGAATAGATTTAAATGGTAATATTTCCAGGTTCATTTCTGTTACTCGCCCTGCATCGACAGTTACTGTTTGATTAAAATTCATAATCGGTGTAACACCCTCGCCAAGTCGAAGAGGAGTTCTAAACTGTCTCGGGCGGGCTACAAAAACTTCAATTCCCCTTAAACTAATTTGTAATCTGTCGTAGGTTCCGGGCGGCACATACCATTCAATTACTTTACTGCCAACATATTTTGATTTAGAGGCTGCAACATCAAATACGGGATCGGTTGGCGTAATAAGACGCCCATCTAACCAGGCACGCTGAAGAATATTAACCGTATCGGAATTTATACGGTCTATGCTCAAACCGGTATATAAATCTGCATAGTTATTGCCTTTATAAAGGCGGCCTTGACTAACAACAACATTATAGTAATCTATTCTAGAAAACTTAACTGTATCTCCGAGGATAATTAACAAAGTATCATTTTCGGCCGATTTCAATGTAACACGAATAATTCCCGGATCCGGAGATGGTTCCACTCCTGTACGGCATCCGCTTACCAGGCAGGCGCATAAAAAAAATAATTTTAAATGGAACCATATCACTTTCTTCATATTTATCCCGATCCTTTATTGGTAATAATTAAACCAGTGGAGACCGGTTTAGCACCGATCTCCACTATACACAAATTAACGGATTAACATCATCTTCTTAACTGTTACCATATCAACTGTTCTCATCTCGTAGAAATAAACTCCGCTTGAAACCTGGGAACCGGAATTATTTGTACCATTCCATGTTACACGATGCTGACCTGCATGACGCTCTTCATTCACAAGTGTTTTTACCAGCCTTCCAAGTATATCATATATCACCAATGAAACCCGTTGATATGTTGGAAGTGTAAATTCAATTACGGTTGAAGGGTTGAACGGATTAGGATAATTTTGAGAAAGCTTGAATTCGTTTGGTATCTTAGCAGGTTCTCCGGAAACCCCTGTAATACCGGCTGCGGAAAAATTATACAATTTAACATTGTCTATCAAACCACGATACGGACCAACATAGTATTGATTATCAACAAGAAACCATGAACGACCAATTACCATTGGAGCCCCTGCCATAAGAGGACCGGTCATATCGGTCTTAGTCTGCTTAAACATCAATCGATCGTTTTCATCCCTGATAACCATCGAAAAATTCCCGTTCGTTTTATTTCGCTCTATAATAACGTGACGCCATTTACCAACGTGAGTCGTTTGAGCAACAAGTGTATCTTGTAGAACAACCGCACCAGTACCGTCTATTCTCCAATAGCGAGCTGTAAATACAGGTTTGCCGCTTGATCCATTTCTAAAACTTAGCTCAACGTTTGCGTTGTTCCAATCTTCTTTGGCAGACGGATTTATAATAATGCGCACTGCATGTCTATCGGCAGAATCCGGTTTTAACCAGCAGTCTAATGTAAACTCTTCGGATGCCAGAAATGGTGAAGTAGCTTCTACCCAATTTGAATCTATTCTAATACCATCCGAGGCTTTTACATTCAACGAGTACGAGCCACCACCAATAGGCGTATCTGTAGAATACTTGAAGTCGCGAAAAGTTGTAATTTTTGCATTATTTTCAGAATAGTCTTTGGGTTTTCCGGATGGACCTTCTTCAAATGTAAGATCAAGTGTTTTTATATTCGGTTTGAAAACCCAAAATTCATAGTAACTTGGATTTGTAATATCTTCGGCATTCATTGGCGAACGAGCAGTCATATTATTATTATCCGTAGTTACATAATAATATTGCACACGCTTGCCGAACGCTTGAGCAGGAATCGCTCCGGCATATTTGTTATCTCCGATCGAAGTAAGTGTTACGCTGTTAAATGTGCTAAGTGTATCTGTACGATATTTTAATGCAACACTGTTTATGCTTCCGCCTGCATTAAACGGAAATGCAGTAACTTCAACGGGATATACAGCTGCCGTTGAAGGTTGATTTGCTAACTCGGTTACACTTTGAATGACCGGCGGAGCTGCAAAGTTACGTACAACATTACTAATGCGTATTTCATCAACGAATCCATCTAACCACGAATCCGTACTGGAGTTTGCAGGTGAAAGTTTTTTCGAGCCCGCCCATCCAATATGCAGATCCTGAGAATTCGTTTTTGGAATATCTACACCCTTATTAAATCCCCGAGTAAGAAATCCTTTAAGATTCTTATTCGCATCGTGAACCATTACCGCAATGAATGCCCTGGCGGTGTCGCGAACAAATGTCAAATGAACCCATTCGCCGGGAACAAACATGTTATTAGGAGTAGATAAACTCACAAAGACATCGTTGGGAGTATAAAAGCCTGCCTGGAAGAGACGATTATCACCCCACATTTCTAGCCAATAGTTTGGATGCCAGAATATATCATCGCCGGGTTTCATAACAACACGTGGAACCCAACGATAATCGGTAGATCCACTACCAAACGTAAAAATGTTTACCCATGCTTCGATAGTCCAGCTTCCGGTCATATCTAAAGCTGCCGTATCGGCTACGGTTAGATATGTTGAATCGTTGATGGATGAATTATCGATGCGGAGGCTCTTACCAAATCCCGCCAGGGGACCGGTTTGGTCCAGAAAAGATAGTTTTCCTGCTATATTTGTTGAATGAGGAACGGCGGCAGCAGCTGTCTTACCAACAGCAGCAGCAGAATTGGTATAGTTGCCGTCAAAATGCAAAAGCAAAACGGTATTTGCATCTACAGTGTATGGACCGCCAAGCGGTTCAAGTGCTTGAGCATATAGTACATGATCGTAAAATACAAGCGCCACTGCAAAAACGAAAATGTAATAAAAGACTCTCATAAGATTCTCCTATTGTTAGTTATATAAATTTGAAGAAGTTAACTATGTTATTTCTTCTTCTATCGAATTAATACCCCTGGTTGCTCGTATTTTCTTCCATTTATTTCTACAGTAATCATTGGCCAACCATCAGATTTTGTAACGACTTCGAAATGATCTTTAAAAACTATAAAGGTATCTTCAACTTTTGCACCGGTAATTGTTGGATTCCATGCGAAAGCCTGATTGTCCAGAACTGTTTCATCAATACCTGGATAGATCACATAGTCGCGATCATCATAGCCTATTGCACCGCCTTGATGATGTTTTTCCCATTCACCCGGAAAACCTGCTTCGTCATACCATTTTTTGCATTGTTCAAAAATATCGGAACCTGCTTTTCCGGGGACAGTAGCTAATTGATACTGTGTTAAAATTTTTGCTGTTTTCTCAAATTTATTTTTCAGCTCCTCTGGTAACTGCCCGAAATGGACAAATCTTGTTACAGCAATTGTCATCCCCCATTTTTCTGCACAAACATTTATCATGGCATATTTATCAAGTTTAGCTCCGTTAGGAAGCGCATGACGATATTTAAATATTCGCTCATCAACTGCTATCAGTAAAACTGTTGGCACAATTCCACGGGCGCGCAAATAGGCTGAAGTCAGTGCCTCAATTTCATATTCATCCATTCCTGGTTTAATAGATTTGCACACTTCGGCAACGGCTTCCGTAACTTCTTTCCCCAGCCAGCGATACCTTTTTATTTCTGACCCCAGAAGTGAATAACGTATTTTTTTGAATTGATCTGAAATCAAAACCGTTCCAGGAAAATTTACATCACTTCCTATTCTGCCTCCCTTCGAAATTTCCTTTATCATATCGCCCCGCACGTCTTTAACCGGGTTTGCCTCGTACCAATTAAATTTTTTTAATTCATATCCTAATTTTCCAAGTGATTCATCCATAAGACGGCCGGATTCACTCCCCGTAGAAAGCAAATACTTTTTCCCATCTTTCATTATTAATAATGAAGCCGCGCCAACATCTTTATTCAATACAATTTGATTGTTAGCTAATCCTGCTGTCATCCAGTAGAAGTTTCTAACCTGAGTAAGAAGAAGCCCATCCAGTTTTAGCTCATCCAAAAAATTTTGTACCCGAACCAGTTTTTCTTCTATTTCCTTTTGCGCTTCTGATTGAGTGATTTCCATCTGAGGGTTATTTTTCCAAAAAACAGGGGAAACTTTTTTTTGGCATAGATTACTTCTGGTGGCTATAAGAACTAAAATCAAAACGAGGAGATATCTATTCATCATGATAGGATTTCCTTGAGTAATGTTAAAGTTCGAGTATGTATTTTTTACTTCAATTAATATCGCAAACGTTTGCACAAAACAGGAAAAAAATTATTTTCTGTTTATGCCGAGTTTCTGACAATTAATTCTGTGTCTAATATTATAGTTTTTGCACGACCATTGTTTTTTCCGTTTTCAATCAACCCTATCAAAATTTCGGTAGCCTTCTTTCCCATTTCAAAAGAGGGCTGATTTACTGTTGTAATAGTAGGGTCCACTAAGTTTGTAATCTTATTGTTTGAAAATCCAACTATCCCGATCTCCCCGGGAATTTTCAGTCCTGCTTCTTTTATTCTTTGAAAAGCTCCTATCACGACGGGGTCGTTAACTGCAAATATTGCATCGGGAATAATATTTTTCTTGAGAAGATAATCCATTGAATTATAACCATCTATCTCGTGTAAGCCGCCGTAACTGATAAGTTCCTTCGCAATTGGAATATGAGCTTTACTTAAGGCTTCCGTATACCCTTTTAGCCGCTGCTTACAAATTTCCAGTATCTGGGGACCTGCAAAATGTGCAATTTTTTTATATCCTTTACCAATTAAATAAGAAACTGCATCGAACGCACTTTTGGCATCGTCAATAATAACTTTGCTTGCAGAAATATTTTTATATGCACGATCGAAAAAGACCAATGGAATTCCGTGATCGATTACACCTTGAAAGTGATTTCCACTTTTGGTGTCTTGAGAAATGGAAGCTACAATGCCCGCTACTCTTTGTTGTATTAAAGCATTGGTGTTTACAACTTCCCTCTCAAAATTTTCATTTGATTGGCATACGATAATGGTGTAACCGGAATGGTAAGCAACTTCTTCTATACCGCTAATAGCGGAGGAAAAAAAATCATGTTTTATTTCAGGAACAATTACACCAATTATTGTCGTCCGGTTTTTTTTTAAACTTCGTGCGATAGGGTTAGGTTTGTAGTTAAACTTTTTTGCTAATTTTTTAACCCGTTTTTTAGTATCTGCTTTTATACTGGGGTTATCATCTAAAGCGCGCGATACCGTAGAAGCGGAAATCCCTAATTTTTTAGCTATGTCTGTTAATGTTATATGTTTCATGATTTGCAAACGTTTGCAAAGACATAATGAATATAAATTATTTTTTTTTCTTAGTCAAGTTCCTCACTTGGCTACCCTTAAAAAAACCGCGATATCTCAAAAGAAAAATCCTTTTATGAAATAGAACGCAGATTGAACGGATTAAAAAAGATCAGTTAAAATCTTTTCGGATCAGTCAAATCTGCGTTCAATTAGCTGTTCAACGCTCTCACGTAGAATAAGAACAGATTACCGCAATTCTAGATTTGAATATTTGCTTCTGAGACAGCTCACGGTAACCGTTAGTCAAGCTTCGGATGTTTCTTATGAAAGTCCGTTGCGTCTTGAAAAGTTTTTGCAACACCAATAATCGTTCCTTCGTCGAACAACTTTCCTATGAATGTAATGCTCGAAAGAGTTCCTTTACTTGTAAATCCGGTTGGCACCACAACAGACGGGTTGCCGGTTAAATTTGTCAACAGCAAATTATTTCCTCGCCGTGAAGGTGCTATATAAATATCGACCCTGTCGAACAGCTTATACATTTCCTGGATAAGCAAGTAGCGTATTCTGTTTGCATTTATGTATTCAACGGCTGGAATTAATCTTGATGCGCGGAAAAGATTTGGCCATGCATCTTTAAACTGTCGCGCAAGCATATCGTCCTTATGCGAACGGGTTAGTTCGTCGAATGCGGCGCCCGCCTCGGACATGAGTATTATTGCGATGTCGTTTGTCGCAATGTCCGGCAAATCAATAGGAATTAACTTTGCGCCAAGTTCTTCTAGCTTTTTCAATGTTATTGAATCGTTATCATGAAAATTATATTTCTTTTCGAAATCATTTTTCAAATATCCGATCCGCAAATTTTTCAAATTTACTTTTGAATTGTAATTGAACGGCGCCTCGTAAAGTGTATTATCAATTCCGTCTGATCCATAAATTGCGTTGAAAACAATTGCAAGGTCTTCGGCATTTCTGCAAATCGGACCGATCTTATCCATCGACCAGCTTAAAGCCATCGCACCTGTTCTACTTACGCGTCCGTATGTTGGCCGCAATCCGGTAACGCCGCATACAGTTGAAGGAGAAACAATCGAACCCCAGGTTTCTGTGCCGATTGCAAACGGTAATAGTCCCGCCGAAACTGAAGCAGCAGAACCCGCAGATGAGCCGCTTGAACCTTTCGTTGTATCCCACGGATTGCGTGTCATTCCTCCGAACCAAACGTCATCCATTGCCAGTTCACCCATAGAAAGTTTTGCACATAAAACTGCACCGGCATTAGTAAGTTTTTTTATCACGCTCGCGTCTTCGTCTATCAATTGATTTTTGTAAGGCGCGGCTCCCCATGTAGTTTTGTATCTTTTGGTTGATAATAAATCTTTTACTCCGTATGGAATTCCGTGCAGCATTCCGCGGTATTTCCCTTTTGCAATTTCTTCATCTGCTTTCTTAGCTTCTTCAAGTGCACGCTCTTCAGTTAAGGTAATTACACTGTGAAGTTTAGGCCCGTATTTTTTTAATCGCGACAAATACATTTTTGTTAATTGTGTAGAAGTAACCTTTCCGGTTTTTATCAGATAAGCAAGTTCACCGATTGAGTAGTAAGCAAGGTCCTCAATTTTAGCAGGCATTTTAACGTACGAATAATCTCCGAACTTTACCCGTTTTTGTTTCTGCCCGAATTGGAATCCCTGCGGAATCGGATTGAAAAGAACAGCCGGAGGTGTGTCGTTTTTAAGTTCGACTTTGCGGATATTTATATAATTAGTAAGCTGATCGTTCAATGCGTTCTGCATCGAATCGCGCTGGGCCTCGGTAAATTCCAATCCTATTGCTTTTTCCGCCTGCTGAATAATTTCTTTATTGATTTTCTTTTCGGCTTGTTGAGCAACCGTTAAATTGTTCATACTCAACAGAAATAAAAAAAACAGAAATAAAATCCATTGCTTTTTTATCGGAACCATTTTAACTCCTTTCAGAAATAAATTTTAATCACTTTCGTTTGATTTTTGCCGACCTGAAAGCCGACCTTGTTACCGGCAAATTTAATTGTTTCACCGTCTTCTTCCAGAAAATTTGTTTCTACAACTTTCTTCGACAAAAAAGGTAAGGTTAATGTTATGTTGCTTTCCGTTCCTTTAGACTCATACATTGTTACAACCCAGGCGTTCGAATCCTCGGCTTGTTTAATTGATGTGATTATAACATCCGGATTGTTAATTTGGAAGAAGGAATGTTCAAGACCAAGCTTTCCCGGATGCGAATCGGTCAAAGTTATAAGAAGCGGGTAATTGTACTCGTAACCATTGTGAACAGTCTGACCCGATTCAATTTTGCCTTTATGCGGATAAAGCGAGTATTCAATTGTGTGGTCTCCGCGGTCTGCGGTCGGATCGGGCCATTTAGGAGAACGAAGCAGTGAAAGCCTCATCACGTTGCCTTTTGTATCATAACCATATTTTGAATTGTTCAGCAGGCTGATTCCAAATTCATTATTGGAAAGATCCGCCCATTTCTGAGCGTTGACTTCCCATTTCCCTTTGTCCAGCGTGGCTTTAAGTGTTGTCGATCGTTTTATGCTTCCGAATGGAATTTCGTACGTTGCAACCGTGTCCTCAACACTGAAGGGAAAAACAATCTTCAGCATTGTTTTATCTTCCCACCATTCCACTTCCGTTTTGAAATCGATTCGATCGATACCTTTATAAAGAATTATGTCC
>CAZQQC010000034.1:0-22912 GCA_964595365.1 uncultured Melioribacter sp. | reverse complement strand
GGATAACCGTGCAGCAGCGTTTGTATATTGATTGCGTCCGAATTATCTGGCTTCTTTGCGGGAACTTTCTTGTCTATTATTTCAACAACCGATAATCCTTTCTTTAGTTCGAGTGAAAATATTTCACTAAAAACTTTCTCGAAAGTGTTCCGGAAATATTCCGTGATTTCTTTTTCCGTCTTACGATAAAGATCTTGCACCAAACGTGAAATGATACGTCTGTACTGAATCGATTTTCCGAGCTCTGAAGTCAAAATTCTTTTTGATCCGAAGAATCTTATCAAATATTGCAATTCATTTTTATAATCGGGATGCTCCATCAAACTGCCGATAGTTTCATCGATACAAAGTTGAATCAGTTCGTCCGACGCTGGCTGATCAATCGGAACAAAGTTTGCATCAATACCCGCTTCCGGTGCAAATTCCTTTAGTATATTGATACAGAATGAGTGAATTGTAGAAATGTTTGCCGAAACTAATTGTCTGCGAAATGATTCAAGCCGCCTGCGCTCTTCGGAATTGTCTTCCTCATTTATTCGTTCTTCAATTTCGTTTGCAATTTTTCTGCCGAGTTCCCCCGCAGCTTTATCTGTAAAAGTAATCGCAACAACCGAGCTCAAATCAACATCTTCATTCAAAATAATTTCAACAAAGCGTTTAGAAAGAACAAATGTTTTTCCGGAACCTGCGTTGGCAGTTAACGAAATATGATTCTCCCGGTCTAACGCTTTTATTTGATGAGGAGTTAATTGCACCATCATTCAGCCAAAGGAAAAGTTAATAGAAACATAGTTCCAGCTCCGGAAGAGCTTTCAATTTTGATTGTACCGCCAATGCTTCCAATGAATCGTTTTGCAAGAGTGAGACCCAGCCCCATACCACCGGCTTTTGTTGTAAAGCTGTCATCAAAAACTTTTTCAATATTTTCTTTATCTATCCCCATCCCGTCATCAGCAATTCTGATCTTGCAAAGATTTTCTTCTTTAGTCAAAGTTACCGTAATCTGCTGCGAGTTTGCCTGAATTGAATTTCTTATCATATTTACAAAAGTTCGTTTCAGCTGATCCTGATCTGCATTCACATACGCAACTTTTTCGGAAGTTAAAAAGTTTATGGATCTGTTTTCATGTGCAAACAAATTTAATACTTCGTTAATAGACACAATGATATTGATTTTTTCAATGTTCAGCCTCGGCATCCGAGCAAAATTGGAAAATTCGGACGCAATATTTTTAAGAATTTCGATTTGCGCTGCAACTGTTTCTGTAACTTTTTCAAAAATCGAATCGAACTTAGGAGATTTATCTTTGTATGCGGCTATAAGCTGCTGAATCGAAAGTTTCATTGGTGTAAGAGGATTTTTGATTTCGTGAGCAACCTGTTTTGCCATTTCTTTCCAGGCGGCTTCCCGTTCGAATCGAGCAATATCCGCCTGGCCCTGTTTGATCCTGCTCACCATCAGGTTAAAACCTTCAACCAGATCTTTGATTTCACCTTTTGTTTGATAGCTTATCTCTACATTAAGATCACCGCTGCCTATCGATTTTGTTGCGGCAGTCAATTTTCTTACCGGCAGAGAAATTTGTTCGGCAAGAAGCGTGCTAAATAAAATTAAAAGTAAAACTGCAAGAGAGAAAATTCCGAATAAGAAAAAGTCCAGAACTACATCCGAAAACGGGTAGGATACTACATTCATCAGATCGTTGACACTAATAACATAATTAGCACCGTTAATTCCTTCTTTAGAGTATAAGGAATTATATTGTGTTCCGTCAAAGGTTTCTTGCACAAACAGTTTTTGATATTTGCCAAGTATGCAATCCCGGTACACATTTGAAGAAAGTGTGATAGGAAATAAACCGGCGTTCACAAAATCATTTTGAGGACTATAAATCAAACTTCCGTTTTCATACACAGAAAAATTTATTCTCAGGTCGTGAGAGGCTTTATCAAAAATTGTCATCTGATTCAACGACGTCCGGTTCACATACAAATTGATGTAAGCTTCCACCTGAGCTGTGAGTTCGTTTAATCTCTTTTGAATCAACTCCGAATTTTTTTCTTCGGTTAAATTTCTAAAATAAAAAGCAATTACGATTAGAGGAATAATCGAAACCACAAGAAAAGCGCCTATTAATCTTGTCCGGAA
Source organism: uncultured Melioribacter sp. (assembly GCA_964595365.1). Classification (GTDB taxonomy): domain Bacteria; phylum Bacteroidota; class Ignavibacteria; order Ignavibacteriales; family Melioribacteraceae; genus Fen-1258. The sequence continues at coordinate 20,763 of CAZQQC010000034.1, read as the reverse complement.
CAATCGAACAACATTGCTCAACTGCCTCAATTTAGAAGCAAGGAAGATGAACAAAAAGAATGCTATAATAATTGAGTGCATAAAAAAGATTTTGAAAAAGTTCGAAAGACTCCAGGAGTATCTCTTCCGCTCGAGCGCTATCGCCAAAATTTTATTTCTGCCGGCTGAACTTATTTTTAGAGCATATACCATGTTATCTTCTCCGTTCATCGTTACATTCAACCAGGCTTCATTTAAATTGCTGAAATCTGCATTCAGAATCGTTTTCTGATCCTCGCCGGATAATGAAACGTCGCCAAACGAGCGTACCAGTTCGTTGTCGTGAAAATCAAAAACTTTGAGTTTACTCATATCCAATACAGATGAAATGCCGGACCGCTGTGCAATCAAAAAGTTTGGCAGATAAGAAAAATTAAAATAATCTTCATCGTAAATTGCAGATACTACCATGTAACCGTTTAAAATATTACCGTTCTTTACCGGTGAGACGCCGATAAGAGTGATTTCGTCGCCAAACAAATTCGCCTGCTTAAAAATCTTTGTACTGTCAATTATTCCATCCAAGTAATTTTCAAAAGGTTCTGAATAAAATTCTTTGTTCGTCTGAAAACCGCCGGCATATTTTTTTTCAGCATTGTAAAATACAATTGCTGAACGGACACTCTCCCGGTAAAACAAGCTGTTTGTCCAAATAACAAATGCGTCCGGCGAGAGGTCTTTCTTTTGATCGAATGCACTTACGATCTCGTCGTTCTGCTGAATTTGCGTCATCGTTTGAAAAACCATGAATTCTATAACACTTTCATTTGTCCTTGTTAATTCCAGCGCTGTTGTCTTTAAAGATTCTCTTTCTATTTCGGAATTGTAATAGCTAAGAAGACTTACAGAAATCAACGAAGCGGCAAATGCATAATAAACAAGCATGACCGACCTACGTTTTCCATTCCAAACAACAAAGTATGTTAAAGCGAACGTTACTGTTATAGATAGAATTCTAATCAGAGGCGTAGCCTGAGGCTCGCTTTGAAGTTTGTCGAAGCTCCACCCAAAAAATTGAACTACCAAAAAGATAAACAAGAAAAACCGAATATTCTTTTTTCTTTCTTCGAATATCTGTTTTGAAAACAACAGAATTAAAATCATAAGTAAAAAAAGAACAACAGAGAATGCCAGTATAAGAATGTTGAGATCCATCAAGAATACAGGCGGAGTAGGTATAAGAGAAAAGACTTTGAAATACCGTATAGTAGAATCGAACACAACGCTTCTCATTGATGCACCAAGCCCACGCAGAACAAGTAAGTAAAGCGGAACTGCAATCAAAAAAACTAAAAAGAAAAATATGGGTTTGGATCCGTTCTTAGCGTTCTGTTCTTCCAAATAAACTAAGACATACTTGTAAGCAACCAGCAGACACATCAACAGAAGTGTTACTGTGATAGTGAATTCCAGCGGAGATCTCACCATACCATAAGCAAAGACAGACGAAAAATTTGAAGCATCGGTGAGCGAATTATGAATCAACAAAGCAGGCACTCCGAATGTGAAAAGCGAAACACGCAATACAACAAGGTAAACAACTATAATTATTAACCGAACAGTCTTAGCGGAAATTTTTTTGAGCGACGGAAAACTCCAAATTCCTATAATAAGAAGAAGCAGAATAGCCAGAATGCCTTGAAAAAGAAAAACATAATTCCTGTAGTTGTTGAGTTGTGTTTCAAGCGAAGGTTTATCGAACGAAGCAACAGCAATTTTATTTTTGTAGTTATTCAAAATCGAAAAAGAATACTTGCGCCCGTCTTTCGAAGGCTGAGCCAAAGACGAATACTCGATTGCTACATCGACGCCAAGCGCATCCGATAATGAATCGGCAATATTTGCAAAAGGGTCATTCCCTCCTGAAAGATTATAATGCTTATATACGGGGGAGCTTGTAACTAATATGAAACGAGTGCTGTCGAGAGTTATGGTATCTGCAATAGTAAGGAAAGTTATTAGTTTGTGGCCGCTGAAAAATGTTTGATTTAAGTTTTCATTTAACCCCTTGATTTCACGTGCATAAAAAACCATTTCGGAGTTCCACGCATATAAATTTCCGGTTGAATCGTAAAACTGAATCGAATAGTCGCGGAACTTCGATTCCGAAAACAATTTGAAGATAGTCTTCAAATCGAAACTATTTTTATGAAGTTTCGAATGAAGAACGGCTTTCAGTTGGGAGTTTATGCTGATTAACCGGTTTGATGTTGCGTCGAAAGTTTTTAAGAAGACATTTTCAACGAAATCAATTTTGTCTATTAATGTTTTATTCCAATTATTCCTTTCACTATTCAACAACAGCGGCAAAGACAATCCGGATAGAAAAAGTATCAGCAAAAATGTTGCAGCGAGAAAAATGAACAACTTGTTTCGTTTGGTAATTTTGCCAATCATTCTAATTGATTGTTATCTGAGAAATGCGCCATGTATTATCTGCATACTGCAACGAAATAAACACCGTTGCGAAACCCCTTATTCCTTTACTTCGGTATCTCAGAACTCCCGATGCAAACGGAGTACTGGAATCCGACACAATGTTTGTAAGCTTAAATGAAACCGGCCGATAAATGCTAAGGTAATCTTTAATAACATAGTAGGATTGGTTAGCACTGTAGTAACCAGTCGAACCATTTCGAAGACAAATATAGTTTTTGCCAGCAAAGTAGTTGGAAAATTTATCAATCGTTCCGCTTTCAAGCCCTTCTTCAAACTGCGAAAAGATTTTTATCACTTCTTTGTCTTTATGGTCCTGGGATAGTCCGCTGTTAGAGTAAAGAAGTACAAGAGCTAAAACTCCAAAAACAATCTTCAAGCAGTTTCTATTTTTTTGCATCCACACTGTAATTTACACCATTGTTTTGGGTAAAATAATTAAAAGAAATAAAAAAGCACACCACCCGGGTATGCTTTTTTAATCAACAGGATAAGGAGCATCGAATTAGTAATTGCTTTGCGCAAGGTTTGATCTATAATGAAAAAATATAACTATAAAACTAGTATTTTCTCTAAAACAACAAAAATCCGTTTGTTAAGCCCAAACCCGCGTAACATCAGTTAGTAATTTCTTATTACCTTTACCGGCATATTTTTTCGAAACGATGAAGCAGCACCGTGTTTCAATTCTTTATTGCCTTCAACTGTTTGGTATGCCCAATCAAAGACCATTCTCTCGGGTGTGATACTGCTAATTCTAACTTTGGCGTAATGATTATCCCATGTCCAGATAACGTATGTATGCCCGACAATCGCTTCCGTGTATTTTACATTCTCACCCGTCTTGAGCGGAGCCCATCCGCTTGTTGGTGCATAAGAAATATCATAAATGTCGGTTGTTGCACCCGCGTCTTGAATATCTGAATCATCCCAAACATTCAGGTAAAACTGTCCATTGTAATTTTCGAAAAAGATATCTGCATTCTTATCGTTATACGGCATTACCAGGTAGAGGCTGAAATCGTAGCCGGCATTATTAGGTACTTTGTTGTAATCAAAAATTGCCTGGTTGAAACCTTCCGGACGGGGCGTATCATAAATTACATCTTTACTTAAGCTGCTTTCGTTCCCGTTAAAATCAAATGCAGTAACTGCATAGTAATAAGTTGTTCCATTCTTTGCACCGTCATCAACAAAATAAGTATTTTGTGTTGTACCTATAAGTGTGTACTTCCCGCTGTAAGAATAAGCATAATAAACGTTATAACCGGCAACGTCTCTTTCGGGATTTTGATCCCAGAAAATATCAACACGGTTATCGCCCGTAACAGTTCTAAGATTTGCTGGCGGTGAAGGAGGGGTTGTGTCGTATGAATCATAAGAATTATTGCATCCGGTAAGTGTTAACCCCAAAAAGATTATGCTTCCCGTAAGAAATAATCTTAATGTTTTCATAGCGTCCTCCGTTATAATTCTACGGGTACAAGAACAATCATAGTGCCAAGAATTTCTCAGTTAGATTTGTCGGCAGACTAAGTTTTTGTCCAATTCTATTACGAAAATTAGACATGGCTTGGAGAGATACTTCGAGAAAAAATTAGAACTGTATTGAATTATATACAGCGCTGAACAATTTAAAGATGAATTGACTAAATGGTTGCAAATTTGTCTTCGTAAAACATCTTATTATTATTGATCACGGCAATGGATTTTCCGGTAAGCAGGCGTTGATCAAACGGTGAGTTTCTAGATTTCGATTTGAATTTAGAAACTTCTACCGTCCATATCATACCCGGATCAATTATAGACAGATTAGCTCTTTCGCCGGCTTTTATTAGAGGAACAGGGAGATTCAAAATTTTTCTTGGATTGATAGCGTATTTTTCTACCAATTGAGCAAGTGAAAGAATTTTTTTCTGAACAAGTTCGGTTATTGCTAAACCGATTGAGGTCTCAATGCCAAGAATTCCATTCGGTGCAAAAATAAATTCCATTTCTTTTTCTTCAATTGCATGCGGTGCGTGATCGCTCGCAATACAATCGATCGTTCCGTCTTTTAATCCCCATCTAATTGCGTCTACATCTTCTTGAGTTCTCAAAGGCGGATTCATTTTATAATTTGTATCGTAAGTTTTTACAGATTCATCCGTCAGAGAGAAATGATGCGGCGTAACTTCTGCAGTTACTTTTATACCTTTCTTTTTTGCCTGTCTAACTAATTCAACCGAATTCTTTGAACTGACGTGTGCTATGTGAACTTTTCCACCAATGAATTCCGCCATCATAATATCACGCATAACAATTATGTCTTCTGCAACATTGGGAATGCCTGGCAAGCCGAGCAGTGTTGAAGTATATCCTTCATTCATTGCCCCACCTGAAAGCGATTCATCTTCACAGTGTTCTATAATTGGCGTTCCGAAGTTTCGAGAGTACTCAAGAGCGTTTCGAAGTATTCCGGCATTTTTGATTGCGGTTCCGTCGTCGGAAAAGGCAACAGCACCTGCTTCAAACAACTCGTACATAGGAGAAATTGCTTCGCCCTTTCTTCCGAGGGTTGCCGCCGCAATAGGAAAGATATCAACAAGATGATCTTTCGATTTTTCTTTTATGAAACGTACAACTTCGGCAGAATCGATGTCGGGATTTGTGTTTGGTAAACACGCAACACCTGTGAATCCGCCAGAAGCAGCAGCATTGCTTCCGGTTTCAACTGTTTCCTCGTCTTCTCTTCCCGGCTCGCGAAGATGTACGTGCATATCGAAAAAACCGGGTGAGCAAATTTTATCTTCAAATTCAAAAACTTGCGATGATTTGAAATCTGCTTCCGTCAATCCGCCTATTCTTTTAATCGTTCCGTCTTCAATCAGAATATCATTCTTTTCATCGAGTTTTTGCTCGGGATTTAACAAGCGAACCTGTTTAAGAATTATTTTCATCGATCACCTTTTTATTAATGCATGGTTCCAAGCAGATATAGAACCGCCATTCTTACTGCTACGCCATTTGTTACCTGATCTAAAATTACCTGGTATGGTCCATCGGCTACTTCGGACGAAAGTTCTACGCCTCTGTTGATTGGACCGGGATGCAAGATAACAATTTCGCGATTGTTTTTTTCAATTCTTCCGGAAGTAATTCCAAAGTACCTATGATATTCTCTCAAAGAAGGAATTCTTTTACCGGCATCTCTTTCGAGCTGAATGCGCAGCACATTCAAAACTTCGTTCTTCTCCATTGCTTCATCGATCCGATGATAAATTTTCACACCAAGAGATTCTATGCCGAGCGGAATCATTGTTGCCGGTCCGCAAACCGAAACTTCGGCGCCCATTGTTGTCAATCCGAAAATATTCGAAAGTGCAACCCGGCTGTGAGCAACGTCTCCAACAATGCATACTTTCAATCCTTCGAGTCTTCCAAATTTCTCGCGAATTGAATACATATCAAGCAGTCCTTGCGTGGGATGTTCGTGAATGCCGTCGCCTGCGTTGATAATATTCGCCCTGGAAATTTTGGTTAAGTATTGTGGAACGCCGGCAGATTGATGACGAACCACGATCATGTCAACTTTCATCGCTTCAATATTACGCACAGTATCTTTGAAAGTCTCCCCTTTTTTTGTGCTGCTGGTCGAAGTTGAAAAATTTACGGTATCTGCAGACAAACGTTTTTGTGCAAGTTCAAAAGAAATTCTTGTACGGGTAGAATTTTCGTAAAACAAATTCACGATTGTCTTTCCTTGAAGAGTTGGAACTTTTTTGATCGGTCGTTCAAGAACTTCTCTGAATGTTCTCGCGGTCTCAAGGATCAGTTGTATATCTTCTTTCGGTACTCCGTAAAGCCCCAGTAAGTGTCTATTTGATAATGACATTTTGTTTCTCTCTAATTTTTGCTTGGCGTGTTTACTAAATAAACCGCATCTTCATCATCTATTTCCTTCATGCGTACCCGAACCTCCTCGTTGATTGATGTTGGAATGTTTTTGCCTACAAAATCTGCGCGTATTGGCAGCTCGCGATGCCCGCGGTCTACCATAACGCAAAGCTGAATTGTATTGGGTCTCCCGAGATCCATCAGAGCATCGAGCGCGGCTCGAACAGTTCTGCCGGTATAAAGAACGTCATCAATCAGAATGATATCCTTATCGTTCACATCGAAGGTTATATCGGTAACTGAAATTTCAGGTTGTTTGAGCCGCGTCCGAAAATCATCCCTGTACAACGTAACATCAAGAATGCCGTAGCCCGGCTCGGAGTGATCGATCTCCTTAATTTTTTCTTTGATACGCTGAGCAAGAAATTCTCCGCGTGTCCGCATTCCAATCAATACAAGGTTTTGAGAGCCTCTGTTGCGTTCCAGGATCTCGTGGGCTAAACGCGTAACAGTTCTGTTGAAACCCTCTTCATCGATAATTTTTGCTTTTATGTCCATATAAAAAAAATCCCCGTCGACTTTTCAGTCTTCGAGGTTCTCTCCGTTTGTTATACTAAAATTTTTCATTCCTTGCTTATCTCTCCGGATAAAGTTAAAGGATTATTTACTTGTAAAATTATGATAAAATTAATTCAGAACAAAATTGATTGTTGTCATTCAAAACGAAATAGCGAAGGGTGTTGGTGAAAATGAAATGATGAAAATCAGAATGGCTATATAACCGGTAATTTTTCTGCCGGGTCCCAACCTTTCGAATTGATAAACCGGAGGATGTTTTATTCTGATAAAGAAATAAAGTATCAGCGCCCAAAACAGCCACCCGCTCCACCCGATTTTCAGATTTAAATTCAAGAACGATTCCAAAATTCCGAGTGTTCCAAGTATTATCAATAGTATCATCGAGGTGCTTGCAATTGCTTCGTGTTTTTTTTCACCAAACATACCGAAGATTACGTGTCCGCCGTCAAGTTGTCCGACCGGAATTAGATTCATTGAAGTAACAAATAATCCGAACCAACCGACACAAAGATACGGGTAGTGATAAATCTCCGACATCGGTGGAACAAACTCATTCGAACCTGTAAACAAGTGTTGAAGCAAGGAATAAATTAGCGTATTGCCGAATTCCAGGCCAACAGCTCCTTTGCCATAAGTTGAGGAAAAATAATCCGGATGAATCGCCAGCAAGTAGTCAATCGACGGTAAATGTGTAAATCCATAAATTAGAACGATGAGGCAGGCAACAAAACCGCTGATCGGTCCAGCTGCACCGATATCGAACATTGCCTTGTTATCGGGTATAGGAGATTTTGTTTTGATCACAGCACCCATCGTTCCAAAATTGAAAAAACCGGGGATAGGCGGAAACGGAATAAAATAAGGCAACGTCGCTTTCACTTTATGATATAGCGCTGCAAAGTAATGACCGAACTCATGAACACCTAAAATGAAAAGTATGGAACCGGCATAAGGCAGCCCCCTCCGAAAATCGCTCACTTCGTAAGGTCCACCTTTACCGGAAGTCCATTCCAAACCGGCAATAATTGTTGTCGCAAATGTTACTACAAAGAGACCTATATGAAGAAGATAATTGTTCTTAGTTTTTTTGCGAGCAAACTGGTTCGAAAATTTATCAAAAATATTTTCCGACATCTTATAAGTCCAGATTTATAACTATTGCAGCGTATTTTTTGTTCCTGTCAAAATATTCGCCGTGAATACTTTTACCGGAGTAGTAATTAAAATATAAACTGAATCCTCTTGAATCTGCATTCCCAAATTTTAGACCGGCGACAATAGAATTATTTGCCGTGTATTTATCCAGATGGATTATTTTAAAGTCGTAACCAACAAATGGTGTAAAGTAATCGCCCAATAAATCTTTCATGTAGTAATCGAAGCCAAGCTGAAAATTATCTTTCTTGATTGTTACCGGAATGACATGGAAAATGTATGCGCCGCCGGCATATATCCGGAAATGCCGGAACTCATAAAAGCCAAGTAGTTCAAAAAATTCACGGCTGTAAACTCTCGGGTTTAATCCGTCTCTCCATGTTTGAGTTGTAGCGTCAAAATGCCCATCAACAAAATGTGCGCTGATGTGACTGAGGCGCCCGCGGAATCCGATCGAGTAATTGCGCGCTATTTTCTTGTAACTGAAATTCAGACCGAATAAATAATCTACCGCATCCACCGGAAAGCGGAAATTCTTGTCGCCTCTTAGAAGAGTGTATGTGAATAGATCGGCTCCGAAAGAAAATGTTTCTCCGTAATCATTGGAAATTCGCACCATGTCCATCGAATTGCCTATATTCAAGTCGAGTTCATTCCTATTCAGTTGAAACAACGAACCGAGCCTTGGTTCAAGAGTGTTGGCTACAAACGGTTTTATATTTATGCCGGCGGGAAATAAATCGATCCGGCTTTGAGCATTTATACCGATGATCAAGCATAAAAATATTATTGCAAAGAATTTTTTTCTCATAAGTCCTTCTAGATAATTAGAATATTCTTCCTTTCCACTTTACTTTTTTACTTGGCAGCACAATAAATGGAAGCAAAATCACATAAAGAATAAAATAAATTTCGAACACTAAAAAGTGAGTGAGCTTCAATTTCAAATTCAACTTATTAAAAACCGGTTTTACAAAAAAATAATCCAAGCCAAATTTGAAAAAACATAGATACAATGCAGACGGTGCAAAGAGAAAAGGTGTTAACAAAATTGCTGCGCTGGATAAATAGCCCCACACCAAAACCATGTAACCTATCAAATCGCTTTCTTTGCCTCCTACTCCCCACCGTTTCTTCTGCCAGAACAATGTTTTCCAATCCGGGCAAGCTTTTGACGTGACAAGTCCTTCCGGATCTAGCGGATAAATTATTTTATATTTTTTCAGATTGTGAATTGCCATTAACAATTTGAAATCTTCGGTTACTGAAAACGGAAGACTTTCGTAACCGCCAACAGCAAGATATGCGCTTCGTCTATACGACATATTATTGCCGATGCAGCTTAACGGTTTACCAAAATTAATAGCACCGGCAGCTATGGTTAAGAGGTAAATAAAATCAATTGCTTGCATGCCTTCGAAAGCCGAACGATCATATTGAGTGGTGAAACCGCCGACAAATCCTACATCTTCCTGATAGTAAGACGCCAGAGTTTTTGCCCATGCCGGCGAGACAATGCAGTCGGCATCGGTTGTTAGAAGAATTTTGCCCTTAGAGATTTTTATTGCATTGGCAAGAGCGTTCGTTTTACCTCTCAATGAGCCGATGGAACCGCTTGGTACTATCGTTTTAAATTTGGGTTTGTCCTTGATAAATGACTCGATCAGATTTCCGGTTGAATCCGTTGAATAGTCGTTCACTATTATAATTTCAATTTTTCCTTCAGGATAAATCAAGTTGTTCAGCGAGGTCATGCAGTCAACAATATTTTCTTCTTCGTTTCGGGCAGCTACAACAATTGAAATGGAAGGAAGGTTTTCATCATCCAGCTTTTTATATTTTTTGCCGACTCCAACCGAGAAGATAATCAGTTCTACAAAATACAATGAGACGGCTGTTACAAATACTATTTCAAACATCAAGCAGATACTTTATTATTGAGGGTGTAAAAATACAGCCATAAATTATAACCGCAAAAGTTATATTGCCAAATAAATTTAGCTCGGAATCGCAATGAACCATCCGAAGCCATTAAAACGGTTTGGTCAGAATTATTTGATAGACCGGAACATTGTGAGAAAAATTGTAAAGGAATTCGATCCGAAGCAACATGATAGAGTTGTGGAAATTGGACCCGGTACGGGCTCGCTTACATCATCGCTATGCGGGTCGGTTCAAAAATATATTGCCGTTGAAATAGATAAACGCATTACAAACGATCTGCGTTCCCAATTTCCTCAGGTTGATTTCATCAACAGCAATTTTTTGGAAATTAACTTAACAGATCTTAACGACAAATCCACCAAAGTGCGGGTCATCGGAAATATTCCGTACAACATAACTTCGCCGATAATCTTTAAACTGATTGCAAACCGGGATGTTGTGGAAGATGCACTCTTGATGGTTCAATATGAAGTGGCTAAAAGGATAACGGCAAAAGGGAAAAGCAAAGATTACGGAATATTGAGTGTGATGCTGAACTTTTTTTCCGAAACAAGATTGTGTTTTAAAATTTCTCCAAATGTTTTTTACCCGAAACCTAAAATTTTTTCCGCCGTCGTTCATTTGAAATTCAACAAAAAGCTGCCTCAAGAAGTCAACGCAGATCTTTTTATTCAAGTGGTAAAAGCTGCATTCGGCAACCGGCGCAAAACTTTGAAGAATTCACTTGCAAATAGTAAGTTCGGCGGAATTGATTTTTCAAATTACGATTTCGATCTTTCACGACGGGCAGAACAACTTTCTATAAGTGATTTCGTTCGGCTGACACACATAATACAGAAACATTTTGAAAACTAAATCCGGCTATCCTTATTCCGATGAAGACATTTACGGAAAATCTCAAAAACCTTAAAGCGGTGGATCTTGTTGTAGTTTTCTTCTGCAGCATTTTTTCAGTTATCAATTTGATTTTTATTGACCGTCTTTCCAATTGGCATATTCACATTGCCGTAAATTTTTTGATTGCCTCACTCGCAATTTCTTCTTCGTTCATGCATTATAGAAAAAACAATTTGTTCTGGAGGCAGCTGCATTTCTGGTACCTGGTTCCAATGATTTTCATTTTCTTCAAAGAATTATATAATATAATTGAACCGATCCGGCAAACAATTTACGATCCGGTATTAATTCAAATTGACCGTTTTCTTTTTCACGTAGATCCAACTGTTATCCTTTACAAAATTGCCAATCCTTATTTAACAGAATTTCTTCAAATTATTTACGGAACGTTTTTCTTTCTGCCGGTAATTTTAGGTATTGATTTCATGCGTCCCGGGAAAGTTGATGAGTTTGATTATTCGGCGTTTATAATTGTATACGGATTTTTTCTTTCTTTCATCGGCTATATTTTGGTACCGGCAATAGGCCCCCGTTTTACACTTCACAATTTTGCAACGAACAATTCCGAAATGCCCGGTTTATTTATAACCAATTTTCTTCGTGAAATAGTCAACACCGGTGAATCGATCCCGGCAGGAACGTTGAATCCCGAGCTTGTTGTTCAGCGCGATTGTTTTCCTAGCGGACATACGCAAATGACCATGCTTGTTATGTTCCTTTCAGTCAAATTCAAAAGTAAACTAAGATGGTTTTTCATTATCAACGGAACATTATTAATATTTGCCACTGTTTATCTCCGGTATCACTATGTGATCGATCTGATTGCAGGATTAATATTCATGATTTTTACATTATGGAGCGGGAAATATATTTATCAATTGTGGATTAAAACTACGGAATAAAATTCATCTAAAACTAATTCTTACTTTTGCTGTTAAAAGAGCTTATCTCTCCGGAGCTTTTGAGAAGCTGGCTGCGATAGACTTTTAGTTGTGCCCTAGTTCTTGCTCACAGTCTTTGCTATTCAAATCTTGCCGGCATCAACTTTGTGAATTATTTCTACAATGAGAGAAAAGTATCTATCAAGCGAACAGTTTGCATCTTCTCTTAAGTAACAATTTCCACCTTCTTGTGCGCGGCATTGAACGCAGATTGTTTTGTGAAGTCTGTCGTGATAATCTTCCATTTTGTCGGAATTGACACTGTGCACAGCTTCCAAAATTTGCGGGAAGAACAATTCAACAGCACAAGTTTCTTTAGCATTGAGCGTACAGATGCCCATATCGTTGGAGTCGACACAAATTCCGCAGACATTTTCTTTTAACGCCTTAAGATATTTATCCATAAATTTGCCCCGTTAATTCTTTGTAAAAATTACAGATTAGTTTCAAGAAATGGAAGCAGCAAATAAGAAATTGCAAGTGAAAAGAATTTTCGATTCGATTTCCTGGCGGTACGATTTTTTAAACCATTTTTTAAGTTTAGGCACCGATATTTATTGGCGGAAAAAAGCAATTCGCCTTTCCGGAATGTCATACCAATCGCGATTGTTAGACATAGCATGCGGTACGGGCGATTTTGCTATCGCTGCAAAAAGATTTGGCGTACAATCTATTATCGGCGCCGATCTCTCGCTCAACATGCTGTTGATTTTCAAAAAGAAAGCGGATTGGATCCAGGGTAAAGTTGTTGAGACCGTTGCCGAACACTTACCATTCAAAGACAAATCATTTTCAAACATTACTGTTGCTTTTGGCGTACGTAATTTTTACGATAATCTCCGGGCATTCAAAACATTCCATAGAATTCTCACCTCCGGTGGAAAAGTAACAGTTCTAGAATTCAGTCTCCCTCAAAATCTTATCGTGAGAAATTTTTATTCATTTTATTTTAATAAAATATTGCCTTTCATCGGACGAACAATTTCCAAAGACAAAGAAGCATATACTTATCTACCGGAATCCGTAAATGCGTTTGACAAAAAGGTTGATCTTGTTTCTATCTTTGAAAAGTGCGGATTCGTTAGAGTTGAAAAACATTCACTTACATTAGGATTGGTTCAAGTTGTAATTGCAGAAAAATAACGCTTGATTAAGAGCCATATCTTTTTGTTGAGAGTGACCCCAAAAGTAATTTTTTTAATTTTTAGATAACTGAAGTTACGCAAAAGTATCAGATGTCATGCTGAACTTGGTTCAGCATCTAAAAACAGCGCAAAAAGAGATTCCGAAACAAGTTCGGAATGACAAAAGTCACCTTCTTGAGTGGTTCAATGTTACTTATCTATGCATCCAGGAATTTCAATCTTTTATTTATACTTTCTTTCTATCTCTTCAACTTTATTTCGTTTATAATCCGAAACTCCAACCATCAATCCCGATGTTGTTACAATAGCACCAACGATCTGATACCAGCTAACGTTTTGACCGAACAAAATCATAACAAACGGAATTATGGCAAGATAAACATTTGTATAAGGTACCCAGAAGTGTGCCGCGAATCTTGCAAGTTTGAAAAATCCAAAGCTATAGATATAACCGCTAAGGCCTGCAAGTACAACAAATAAAATAGGCCACCAATTACCTGGAAATATGTTCCCTTCGAACAGCGAGAAAAATCTGTTATAGTCAACTCCGGCAAAAGTTGCTTCAATTTTGTTTTCGATTTCTTTGGGCAAATTTTTTTTCAAAATATATTCTTCGCCTACTTTTTGATAGTTCTCAAGCAAAAAAGATTTTTTCGATTCATCAACTTTGGCAATCACTCTATTTTCAAAGGTTGATGCTTTGACGGTGTCGGGAATATTGGCACGTATCCAGCTTCCGATGAGCGGAATTATCAAAAGTGCAAGCGTTATGAAAACCATTTTCCAGATTTCACGCCAGACAACAAGTGCGTTTGGTCCTACCCCTTGAAGTGCAGTTTGAACGGTTTTGTTATTCAGAATTTGCTGCGAGCAAAGACAACAGTTAATAACTATCAACCATATTATTGCAGTGGAATCAAAAACCTGGCTCGGGTCGGGGTGTTTACCTATGATACGCGGAATGTACGGTACAGCAAGGCCAAGTACGACAAGAAAAATTCCAATCCAATGTTCTTTTCTTATCGGAGCTTTGAACAGCACTTTTCCGAAGAACGGAAGGAATGCAAGATAAACATTAACATACGGAGCATAAATGTGAGGTGAGTAATAACGCGGTAAATAAAAGAATCCAATGTTTTCAATCACACCGGTGAAAGCGCAAATCATGATTGTTATCATCGAGATGACACCGGGCCATAGATATTTTATTTTCTTACCACGTACAACTTCGATGATAACGGCAATAACCGCCCATGCCAGCTTAGAAATCTCGCGCCACCAGGTCATAACACCGGGCGAAACGCCAACTTCTTTACTCCCAACAAATCGCGGCTGATTACCCATCCAGTTTAAAAGATACTGGCCACCAAGAGCTCCGTTTATTATTGATAGCCATACGATCAACAGCAGCCATTCCATAGAACAAACCCTTTAACTATTCGAACAATTAGTAATGAATTTATGCAAAAGCTTCAAAAGAAAATTTTTCCGCAATTCTAATTTGAGGATTAAAATTTTTGTTGAAGCTTCATTAATTGCTCTTTCAGCCTTGCAAATGATTTTGCCCGATGACTGATTTTATTTTTTTCAGCCAGTTCCAATTCCGAAATTGTTTTTTCTAATCCGTCAGGAACAAAAACGGGATCGTAGCCAAATCCTTTTGTGCCGCGCGGTTCTTTTATGATGCAACCGTTCAATTCTCCAACAGCTTCAATCTCATTCTTGCCATCATAAAAAACAGCACAGCTAATAAATTTTGCTTTATGTGGTTCCGGAAAATTTTTCAGTTCGGAAATAACTTTCAGATTATTGTCATCGTAAGTACAGTTTTCTCCGGCATAACGCGCAGAGTACACGCCGGGTCGTCCGTCAAGTTGCTCTATGGACAGACCGGAGTCGTCTGCAATAACCGGTTCTTTGTAAATATTGAAAATTGTTTTGGCTTTGATATGAGCGTTTTCCCTAAATGTAGTACCGGTTTCAGGTATATCGATATTGTTGCCAAGATCGTAAAGAGAAATTATTTCGAATGGTGAATCTGTAAAGAGCGCTCTTACTTCTTCCGTTTTCCCTTTGTTCTGTGATGCAAAAATTATTTTCAATCAAAATCTCCGTGAATACTGCTATGCTCCGGATAAGAAGCGCAGCGTGGCTATTGTAAAAAAAAATACATTAACAAATTTTTTGTCGTATACGTTTCTACCAGACAATAAATCAACATGAGTCTCTTTCCATAACAATTGTACTAGATTCGTTTCAACAATTCATTTAATTCTTTTTTACCTTTAATAATAAGTTCGTGCTCATCGTATAACAAGCAGTTTCCATTTTCAAAAACTAATTTTCCGTCAATCATCACAGCTTTAACATTTTCTTTAGATGCCGAGTACACAATGGTAGAATAAATCTGTTCGTTGCCAAAAAGATTTTTGCCATTCGTGCATTGAATCGGTTGATCTACTTTTTCAAGATCGAGAAGGACTAAATCCGCTTTTTTCCCTACTTCAATACTACCGACTTCATTTTCGATGCGAAGTGCTTTCGCTCCTTCAATTGTTGCTAAACGAAAAACTGTTAATGCATCCATCACAGTTGTCCCGTGGATCGGTTTCTGAATCAATGCCGCATGCCGCATCTCGTTGAAAACACTCAAACTGTTGTTGCACGGCGCGCCGTCTGCACCTAGCGAAACCGAAATTCCTTCTTTTAAATATCTTGGAATGTTCGCAATTCCGGAACCGAGTTTCAGATTTGACGACGGACAATGAACAACCCGAGCAAAATTTTTCTTCAACGATTTAATTTCGTTATCATTCACGTGAATGCAATGTGCAAGCACAGTTCCCGAATCGAGCACCTTTATCGAATCGAGATATTCTATATTTTCTTTTCCTTTTAATTTTCGGACTGTTTTAACTTCCTTTTGATTTTCCGAAGAATGTGTATGAAAAATTGAACCGTGAAATTCTTTCATCATTTCTTTGGTTTCTTTAAGAAGTTTTTCTGTGCACGATAAAACGAACCGCGGTGCAAAACCAAACTTAATTTTGCCGCCGTTAGAATTATGATAAGCCTTCGCCAAATCGTGAGCAATTTTCAAATTCCAATCGGTTGTTTCGCAAAATGAGGGGAACAATTCGTTTTGGTCTATCATACAGTTGCCTGCAAATGCGCGCACACCGCTCCAATTCAATTCTTCAAATATCACTTCTTGATGACGTAAAGTGCCCATATCCAAAATGGTTGTAGTACCACCCGACAGCAAATCGTGCAGACCAAGTTGCACGGAAACACGAAGAGAATTTTTTGTGTGTGCATTTTCAAAAGGGAAGATTCTTTTTTGAAGCCAGTCAAGCAATTCAAGATCATCAGCCAAACCGCGGAACAAAGTTTGGCAAAGATGAATGTGAGTTTGGACAAACCCTGGAATCAGAGTGTAACTGGAATACTCTAAAACTTCGCCATCGTACTCCGAAACATTTACATCTTTGAGTGAAACAAATCTTTCAACCTTTCCATTGATAATTTCAACGGCATTATTACGTAGTACTGTGTTTTTATCATCAGCGGTTACAATTTGATCGGCTAAAAGAAGTTTACGTTTCATTTTTTATTTTTCTCTGCAAAAATTTCGTCCATCTTTTCAACTGCATATCGCAAATGAGGAATTACAATCGAACCGCCGACAATCAAAGCGACGTTAAATGTTTCGTACAGTTCCTGTTGTGTGGCGCCTTCATGAATTGAACGATCGATATGATAGAGAATACAATCGTTGCATCTCAATGCCATTGAAACGGCAAGACCCATTAATTCTTTTGTTTTGGCATTCAATGCGCCGTTAAGATAAGCCTTGTTATCGAGAGCAAAAAATTTGTTGAAATCTCTGAAGCCGGAGTTCAAAATTCTTTCGTTCATTTCCGAGCGGTAAGCTCTAAATTCGTTTACAGTCGATTTCATCTTATCTCCTATTTTCTTTTCAATTCTTTCTTCAAAAACTTTCCGGTAATGCTTTGCTCATTCTCGCTAACTTCTTCCGGGGTTCCTTGCACAATAATTCTGCCGCCATATTCTCCGCCGCCGGGACCAAGGTCGATTACGTAATCGGCAACTTTAATAACATCAAGATTATGTTCAACTACAATCACGGTGTTCCCCTTATCAACAAGCTGATTTAGCACTTTCAATAAAATGTTTACATCCTCAAAATGCAAACCGGTAGTAGGTTCATCAAGAATGTAAATTGTTTTTCCCGTACCGACCTTGCTTAGCTCCGTAGCCAGCTTGACACGCTGAGCTTCTCCGCCGGAAAGAGTAGTTGCCTGCTGACCTAATTTAATATAAGCAAGGCCAACATCATAAATTGCTTTTATTTTTCTTTGAAGCGCCGGAAGATCCTCGAAGAAATTAACTGCATCTTCAACTCTCATGTCTAAAACATCTGCAATAGATTTAGTCTTGTAAAGAATCTCAAGCGTTTCCCGGTTATAGCGTCTTCCGTTGCAAACTTCACACAACACGTAAACGTTGGGAAGAAAATTCATTTCAATTTTTTTGAGACCGTCTCCTTCGCATCCATCGCATCTGCCGCCTGCAACATTAAAACTAAATCTTCCCGGCGCATAGCCGCGCATTTTCGATTCGGGCAATTGTGCAAACAGATCGCGGATATGTGTAAACAAACCGGTGTATGTTGCAGGGTTAGAACGCGGAGTTCTGCCGATAGGCGATTGGTCAATTTCAATTACCTTATCAATGTTTTCCAGACCTTCTATTTTTTCGTAGGGAAGAGGAGTAACTTTTGAATCATAAATTTTCCTCATCAAAATTTTCACAAGCGTTTCGTTGATGAGAGAAGATTTTCCCGAACCGCTGACACCCGTGACCGCTATAAAAGTTCCAAGCGTAATTTTCAAATTAACATTGTTAAGATTATTTCCCTTCGCGCCTGTAAGCTCGATGAACTTACCGTTTCCTTTTCTCCTTTTGGACGAGAACCCGATACTCTTTTTATTCTTCAGGTAGTCTAATGTGAGAGATTGTTCGCCATTTTTCGAACTCACAAATTCCCTTGTGCTGCCGTGAATGCAAACCTCGCCGCCGTGTTCGCCTGCGCGCGGTCCTAGATCCACAATATAATCCGAGTTCTCAATTGTTTCGCGATCATGTTCAACAACTATCACAGTGTTTCCAAGATCACGAAGGTCTTTAAGTGAATTAATTAATTTAATATTATCTGCTTGATGAAGACCAATGCTCGGCTCATCCAGAACGTAAAGCACACCGGCTAGTTGCGAGCCGATCTGTGTTGCTAATCTGATTCGTTGCGACTCTCCTCCGGAAAGTGTTCTGGCAGAACGATCAAGGGTCAGATAGTCCAAGCCCACATTAAGAAGAAATTCCAGACGCGAGTTGATTTCTTTTAAAATTTGATGAGCTATTATTGCCTCGCGGTATTTTAATTTAAGAGAAGAGAAAAATGTCTTTGCTTTTTCAATCGAAAGTGCAGAGGCACTTGCAATGTTAAAATCGTTTATAGTTACGGAAAGAGATTCTTTTTTCAATCTTCCGCCGTTACATGTCGAACAGGTAAGAGTATTCATAAACGATTCTGCCCACTCGCGGATTTTATTGGAAGAAGTATTTTCGTAATAATGTTTGATATAGTTGACCACGCCATTGAATTTATGCATGTAAGTAACCATCTTACCGCCGCTGTAAGTGTAGGTAAACGGTATTTTCTCTTTCGACCCGTTCATCAAAACATCAATTTGTTCCTTGGAAAAATTTTTCAAAGGAATATCGAAGTTGAAACCGAATTTTTGCGAAATGACTTCCAACTGGTTAAAAAACCAAACGTTCCGAGGCTTGCCCAGAGGTGCAATACTTCCATCATTAATTGACTTATCCCCATCCGGAACAATTAAATTTATATCCAATTCTTTTTTCTCGCCGAGTCCGCCGCAATCCGGACAGGAACCATAAGGTGAATTAAACGAAAAAGAGTTTGGTGCAAGTTCCGGGAAGCCGATGCCGCAATATACACATGCAAAGTTACGGCTGTAATTGTAGTCTTCGTTTCCATCGTTTACCATTACGTTACCGTTTCCATAATTCAATGCCACTTCAACCGATTCGATAATTCTATGGTGTGCTTTTTCATTTACTTTTATCCGGTCAACAACAATTTCGATATCGTGAGTTTTGTAGCGATCAACTTTCAAAGATTCGGTTAGCTCGGTTATTTCTCCGTTGATGCGGACACGTACAAACCCATCCGCTAGAATTTCTTGAAAGAGTTCCCTATAATGTCCTTTTCTCCCTTTCACAATTGGCGACAATATCGTTATTCTTTTTTCTGTAAACCTTTCAACTATGGAATCTATAATTTGGTCTGTAGATTGCTTTTCCACAGGTCTTCCGCAGTTAAAACAATGAACCGTTCCGACACGCGCATAAAGCAATCTTAGATAGTCGTAGATTTCTGTAACTGTCCCGACAGTTGAACGGGGACTACCATGAGTGGCTTTTTGTTCGATAGAAATTGCCGGACTTAATCCTTCGATAAGATCAACATCGGGTTTTTCTAGGACGCCAAGAAATTGCCTTGCGTATGCTGACAGCGATTCGATGTATCGACGCTGACCCTCGGCATAAATTGTATCAAAAGCAAGTGAAGATTTTCCGCTTCCGGATAAGCCTGTTATTACAACAAACGAGTCACGGGGAATTTCTAAATCTATGTTTTTAAGATTGTGCTCGCGTGCGCCTTTAATTATTATTTTATTTATAGATTCCATTTAGATAAATTTCTGCAGTTCGAAAGGGTATTGTAAGAATTGCCTTAGCTAAAATCAATTTTGGTAGATATAAAAAATCATGCTGAGACTTCCATCGATTATTAAAACACCGGAATCCGAATCCGAGTTTAAATTAAAAGAGAAAGGTTCATCTTTTATTTCAATTTCCGGACCGATTGAAAACGAGAAAGAAGCAAACACTTTTTTAAATTCCATACGAAAAAAATATTACAATGCAAGCCATCATTGTTTTTCATACAAACTAGCTGACGGGCAATTCAGGTATTCCGATGACGGCGAACCGAACGGAACTGCCGGCATTCGAATCTACAATTCACAAAATTATTTCGGGTTGACAAATTTGATAACCGTAGTTGTCAGATACTTCGGCGGAACAAAACTCGGGGTTGGTCCGTTGGGCAAGGCTTATTACAAATCGTCGTCACAAAATTTAGCTTCATCAACTATAACCGAGAAGCATCTGTACCAGCAGGCAGAAATAAGTTAGCCTTTCGATCAATCAAAAGCAGTTCATCACATAATTGCCAAATACTCTGCGTTGATCCGGTATTCGTTGTACGAGCCATCACCAATTATTAAATGCCTTGTTCCGGTAGATTATACAAATAATATTAACAAAGAAAAAAGTTCTCTCCAGCATATTGGAATTTATTTCGATTTGAAAGAGAACTTTGAGTACGTCAAAAAATAAGTTTTTATAGTTTAAGTAAGGAATTAATATTGACAAACCATTCCGATTTACTTATTTTTATTTGAGGATAAGAGGCTCCCATAAATCTTTGTTAATAAGTTTACTAATAAAATAAATCTTTGAGGTATTAAATGATTTATACCAAAACCGGTGAATACGCAATAAGAGCAATACTTTTCTTGGCACGTCAATCCAAAGAAAGCCTAATTATGTCGTCCGAAATTGCAAAGAGTGAAGAC
>CAZQQC010000033.1:0-23061 GCA_964595365.1 uncultured Melioribacter sp. | reverse complement strand
AAGAAAATTCTTTGAAGAGTCCACAGCATATAACCGGCGCCAAGTAAAATTCCCAAAGTAGAAATTATGGTAAGAATGCGAATCAGTTCAACACCAAACGAACCGACAAAAACCAATGCTTCGGAAACAAACCCGCTCATGCTTGGTAATCCAATCGCCGCAAAGAAAGCAACGGTTACAAATCCTGTGTAAACCGGCATTTGTGTTGCAAGTCCACCGAAATCATTAATGCCTCTTGTGTGGGCGCGATCGTAAATTACACCGACAATTAAGAAGAGCATAGCTGTAATTGTTCCGTGGTTAAACATCTGGAAAATTGCTCCGTTAATACCGACTGTTGTCAACGAAGCCATTCCCAAAAGAACATAGCCCATGTGTGAAACCGACGAGTAAGCAATCAATTTCTTGAAATCTTTTTGTGCAAGAGCAACGAGTGCACCATAAATAATATTGATCGTTCCAAACAATGCGATGTACCACATCAGTTGACGGGTGATGTCCGGAAACATCGGGTAACTGACTCTGAGGATTCCGTACGTGCCCATTTTCAACAGCACACCGGCAAGTATAACGCTGATTGGTGTCGGCGCTTCAACGTGTGCATCCGGTAACCATGTATGGAAAGGGAACATCGGAATTTTTATTGCGAAGCCGGCAAACAATGCAATGTAAGCAATCAATCGTAAATTACCGGGATTGAATGCCGAAAGAATTCCATCCGGTGAATAGTTTGATGGATTCATGAGAGCAAGCATGTTGAATGTATGTACTCTCGATCCATCTTGCATCAATTCTGTTGCGCTGAAATACAAGCCGATCATAACGAGAAGAATAAAAACGCTTCCGAGCAAAGTATAAATGAAAAACTTAATAGCTGCATATTCTTTTCTTGGACCGCCCCAAATACCGATCAAGAAATACATTGGCAGCAGCATTAATTCCCAGAAGATGTAGAACAAAAAGAAATCGAGCGCGACAAACACACCCATCATTCCGGCATCTAACAGTAGGAAGAGAGCAAAATAACCTTTAACCGATTTTTCAATTGTCCATGAAGATAAAGTTGCGATGAAAGAAATAAGCGCCGTTAACAAAACCATTGGCGTGCTTAAACCATCAACTCCCATGAAGTAATCTATTTTGACTGTTCCTAACCACGAAATGCCAGTAATGTTGATCCATCTAAACTTTTCGATGAATTGAAATGATTTCTCGTCATAAATTCCGGCAGCCGAATAATTATAATTTGCCAACAAAATAATAGCAAGAACGACCTGAACGGCAGTAATAACAAGAGTTAAATACTTTATATTTTTCGGTTGTCCTTTTGGGAGAGCGAGAATGACAAACATTCCCACTATCGGAAGAAAAGTTATTAACGAAAGTATCGGAAATCCAATCATGTTTAACCTATGTTTTTAATTTTTGTAAGGAAAGGTTTATAACCCTTCCTAAACTTATATGCGGAACGGTTCGGTACTAACCGTTCCCTGCGTTTATCAAAATGGTTTGAAGATCAACAACAGAATAATAATTGAGAACACAACAAAAACAATGTATGTTTGAACTTTTCCTGTCTGCAATTTTCTAAAAGACAAACCAACAAACCCGCTAAAGAATGCAGCAAAATTTACAAAGCCGTCAACAACATAAGTATCGAACAAACCGCTGAATTTTGAAACAAGCTGGGTTACATGCGCCGAGCCATTCACAATTCCGTCTACAACTTTGTTATCGAACCAGGCAAGCAGAGAACTAAAACCTAACGTTCCGGAAACAGCAGTTGCATCGTAGAGTTCATCCAAATACCATTTGTTGAGTGAAAATTTATAGAGCGCTCTCCATTTTTCGGCAAGTTTATCCGCGCTAAACTTTTTCCATTGATAAAACATAAATGCTATTAAAATTCCGAGTCCGGCAACTCCAAGAGATAAAAACATTGCAGGGTAGTGTGCCCAATGCATTGTTTCTGTGTACTCAACCGAATGAGTTATCTCTCCATGAATTTCAGCTTTAGCTTCTTCGGTACTCGGTTTCATAAATTCAAATCTTGTTTGAACCGGAGTAACTTGTGACGGTGTTTTAACCCAATCTTTCAAGAACCAGCCGTCTGCCGGTGCTATCGGATTTGGCGTGTACCAAATGAAAATTGATAATGCTGCTAGTACAACTAAAGGTGCAACCATTACGAATGGTGATTCGTGCGCGTGCTCGTATTTGTGATGGTCTCTCGGTTTGCCATGAAATGTGATTATGACCAGACGGAACATGTAGAATGCTGTCATTGCTGCAACAAGAAATCCCAATGCTGGAATCAACCAGTGCCCGGTTAATTTGCCGAAGGCGAGCGTGCCGGCAAGAATTCCATCTTTGCTCAAAAATCCCGAAGTAAATGGTACGCCTGATATTGCGACTGTCGAAACAAGAAAAGTATAATATGTAACGGGAAGTTTTTTTCTTAATCCTCCCATGTTGCGTATATCCTGTTCGTGATGCATAGCATGAATTATAGAACCGGAACCCAAAAACAAACATGCCTTGAAGAACGCATGAGTAACAAGATGGAAAAAAGCAAACGTGTACGCACCGACTCCAACAGACATTACCATGTAACCCAGCTGCGAGACGGTTGAGTACGCTAAAACTTTTTTGATATCGTTTTGTGTCAAAGCGATTGTTGCAGCCACCAACGATGTAAAAGCTCCGACAACAGCAATTACTAACATTGCATCTGCAGTTAACATTACAAAAATTCTCACACAAAGATAAACGCCCGCAGCAACCATTGTGGCAGCATGAATTAATGCGCTAACAGGCGTTGGACCTTCCATTGCATCGGGCAGCCAGACATGAAGAGGAAATTGTGCAGATTTTCCAACCGCGCCCATAAACACCAAAATTCCGGCTGCAGTAAGCCATGCCGTACTGTTGAAAGGAAGATTTCCTAAACTGATCTGCTGGAAGATTACATCGAAAGTAAATGTTTTATACTGTGTGAATAAAATTAGAATACCGATGAACATTCCAATATCTCCGATACGGTTGACTATGAACGCTTTCTTAGCTGCATCCGACGCAGATTTTTTTTCGAACCAAAAACCGATCAATAGATAAGACGAAAGGCCAACCAATTCCCAGTAAATGTACATCATCAAAAAATTATGAGTTAAAACAATTCCGAGCATCGAAAAAGTAAAGATGCCAAGGTAAGCAAAATAACGCGTGTATCTTTTATCTCCGCGCATGTATTCGATGGAGAACATATGAACAACAAAGCTGATTAAGTTCACAACAACCAGCATGATAGCTGTAATGTTGTCGATCTTTATACCAAGTTCGATATTGATATTGCCAACTACAGGTGCATTTCCCATCGAGATCCATGTGAAAGCGGAAACTATATCTTTAACGTTATAGAACGATAATTTTGCATACATTACAACAATTGAAAGAATTAATGCGAGTCCGAGAATAAGAACTTCGAACAGGTGAATTTTTTGTACCCGGTTGCCCATGAATATCAATGTTGCAAATCCAAGAAGCGGGAGGAAGAGAATTATGATTGATAAATTTACAATTAAACTTTCGTTCATGATTTATTCTTTTAGTTTATCTATTTCGTCAACATTGACGTTTGTAAATGTTTTGTAAATATTTAGAACTATTGCCAGGGCAATTGCCGCTTCGGCAGCAGCAAGAACAATTACAAAGAGCGCAATGATCTGTCCGCCCAACCCGAAGTTTCCGTACTTTGCAAATGCAACAAAATTAATGTTTGCGGAATTGAGCACGAGTTCTATTCCCATCAAAACCATAACGGCATTTTTTCTTGTAACAATTCCGTAAATGCCGAGCGAAAAGAGTATCGCACTCACAATTAGAAAATGAGTTAATCCAACTTGTAACAATTTACTGCTCCTTCAATTTTTCAAACAGCTAATTTCTAACAAACAATGACAATTGGTCAATGACTATTCTTTCTCCCTTCTTGCAATTGATGCTGCGCCGATTAATGCTACAAGCAACAAGATACCAAGAAGTTCGAAAATCAAAACGTATTCGTTTATTAAAAGATTGCCTAAACTCTTTGTTGTTGTAACCGGATTGGCAACCGGCTGGGATTTCCATTCGGTCCATATCATCACAGAAACAACTGCGCCCATGAAAACTCCAATTCCGACAGCTGCAGGCAGCAGATGCAAAGTTCCGGTTCGAATTTCAACGCTTGTTATTTTATTTGTTAGCATCACGCCGAAAATAAGCAGGATCAATATTCCACCAATATAAACCATGATCTGAACAATGGCTAAGAAATCTGCACCGAGCAAAACATAAATTCCAGCAACACCAAAGAATGTGAATAACAAAAAGAATGCAGAATAGATTACGTTTCGGGTAGTTACAACAAATAATGCCGAACCAACAGTGATTATTGCAAAGAGATAAAAAATTATGTTGTAGTAATTCATTTTTATTTTAACAAGTTACTTTCAGTTTGTTGCCGGCTGAGCTGGCGGTTCAGTTTTAGGCTTTGCAGCCGCTGCAGCTTTCTGTGCTTCTTTCTCAGCCTGGAATTTTTCGTAATTAATTTTCTTTTGTGCGGCTTCTTCTTCAGTTAATGTTGCAAATTTGTAAATTAAATTTCCTCTTTCATATTCGGCAAACTCAAATACGTCGGTCATATAAATACATTCTGTAGGACATGGGAAAACGCACAACTGACAATAGCAGCATTTTGCAAAATCGATATCAAACTTTGTAACCCACAAGGCTTTCTTCTTGCCGTTGGATGTTACGCCCAGGTCTTCACCGGGAATACTTTTAACAGTCTCAATATTGATGCAACTTACCGGGCAAGCACGCGAACATTGGTCGCAGCCGATACAATCGTCCATATTGACATACAATCTGTTTCTCTCTCGTTCCGGCAATTTAAGTCTTTCATCGGGATATTGAATTGTAACCGCAGGCACAAAAAGATGCTTGAATGTGACAGTCATGCCAACCAGAACGGTATATATGCCTTGCCATGTATTTTTTAGATAAGATTTCATATTTCAATTAGCAGAAAAAATTCTGCAGTTTTTATATTAAAGAAATTATTCCGATAATTATCAGATTTACAAACGCATAGGGGATTAAATATTTCCAGCATACAGACATGAGTTGATCGACACGCAACCTTGGTAGTGTCCATCGCAACCACATCTGAACAAAAATAAAAAACCATCCTTTAAGTAAAAACCAAAATGCCTGTTCGTACGGAATAAGCCAATCAGCATTCAGTGAGTTTCCCAAATATCCAAATGGAGATTGATAGCCGCCGAAAAATAAAATTGATACAATGGCTGATACGGCAAACATATTTCCGTATTCAGAAAGCATGAACATTGCGTATTTCATTCCGCAATATTCTGTGAAATAACCGGCTACAAGTTCGGATTCCGCTTCCGGTATATCGAACGGCGTTCTATTTGTTTCTGCAAGTGTGCTGATGTAAATAATAACAAATCCAATAATCATAAAAGGAATTAACAAAAATTTTGTTAGTCCGAATCCAACACCGCCGAATATATTCCAATTCCAAAAATAAGCCGTCTGCATCTCACTCATCTTTCCCAAACTAAGAGTTCCGGTAAACATAACTATAGATAGAATAACAAGCGCAGTTGGAATTTCATAGCTTATTATCTGTGCTGCAGAACGCATCGCACCTAATAAAGAATATTTATTGTTTGCAGACCAGCCTGCCATTAAAATACTGGCAACAACTAAACCCGAAATTGCAATGATGTAAAAAACACCAACTTCTATTTCCGAACCGATCAATTGACTGGAAAAGGGAATAGCGGCATAAGCAGCAAATGCGCCGGTAAAAACTAATACCGGTGCAATGTTGTAAAGACTTTTGTCTGTCTCGGTGGAAGATATATCTTCTTTTTGAAGCAGTTTAACAAAATCTGCAATCAATTGAAGCGAACCATGCCAACCGGTTCGCATGGGGCCTAACCTATCCTGCATATGCGCCGATACTTTTCTTTCGAGATAAACGCCGATCAATACTACAAGTAGAACATTTACCAGAGGAAATATAGCAACAATCAAAGAAGAGACAATTACATTGCCCGTTATGTCGTAAAAATATTGATACATTATCTATCCACTTCTCCTAATACGATATCGATACTGCCGAGAATTGCAATAATATCTGCAACGAGATGACCTTTACACAATTCACCGAGCACTTCCAGATTTACAAAAGATGGTGCACGAACCTTTACGCGGAAAGGATTTGTGTTGCCATCGCTAATTATAAAGTAACCGAGTTCGCCGCGCGGATTTTCTACACGCGCATAAACAGTTCCCTTAGGCGGTTTAATTCTTTTTGGAATTGCAGATTGAACATTACCTTCAGGAATTTGATCTATTGCTTGCTCGATTATTCTTAAACTTTGTTCCATCTCGCGAACACGGACATAGTACCGATCCCAGCAGTCGCCAACTGTTCCTTGCAAGCCTTTTCCAACGGGAATGTCAAAATCGAATCTATTATAAATTGAGTAAGAATCGTCTCTTCGTAAATCGAATTTTATGCCGCTACCGCGTAATGTTGGACCCGATGCGCCGTAATTTATAGCAGTATCAACCGGTAGAATTCCGATGTTCGCAGTTCGTTCGATAAAAATTTTGTTGTAGCTGAGAAGTCTATCAAGTTCAACGATTGTCGGCTTGAAATATTTTACAAATTCTTTTGTCTTGCGTACAAAATCGGGATGAATATCGTGGGACAAGCCACCGACCCAAATGTAATTGTAAAGCATTCGTGCGCCGCATGTCTCTTCGATGATGTTAAGAATGTGTTCGCGATCCCGAAATAAATAGAGGAACGGAGTTAACGCGCCTATATCGGCACCGTTCGAACCAATGGCTACCTGGTGCGATGCAATCCGCTGCAGTTCTGCCATGATAACTCTAATGTACTCAACTCTTTCCGGAACTTGAATACCCATCAATTTTTCAACTGCGAGTGCATAACCAAAATTATTTCCGATTGCAGCTAGATAATCCAATCTATCCGTGTAAGGAACTACCTGGTTATACTGCATTGCTTCGGCGTGTTTTTCGAAGCATCTATGAAGATAACCAAGGTGCGGTTTTACGTTTAAAACTAGTTCGCCTTCCAGTTCTAATTCAAGTCTCAACACACCGTGAGTTGAAGGGTGCTGAGGTCCCATGTTAAGTACCATTGATTCTGTTTTCAAAGCCATCTGTTTTGAGCGTCAAGTATCAAGCTACAAGCTTCAAGACTTATTTTGATCGCTTGTTACTTCTTAATTGTTTATAAATTCCTTGTTCTTAATTGATTTAATAAAACCGTAAATCATTTTCTGCAATTCAATAATCTTAGTAAGAGCGTGTTCAGCTTTTTCGCTGGACACAAAATTTAAATCTAATGCGAGTATTAATTGCGTCTCAACTTCGAATGCAGATGAATATGATGTCTCCAAATATCTTATGAATTCTTTTTCTGATTCTTTACCTGAACCTTCCGCAATATTTGATACCATCGAAACTGCTGCTCTACGCATTTGTGAAATCAATCCGAACTTCTCTTCAGCTGGAAAAGATTCGGTAAGTTCATAAATCTCTTTGGTTATCTGTCGAGATTTCTTCCATATTTTCAATTCTTTGAAATTATGCATTTCATCTTGTAGCTTGAAGCTTACAGCTTGTACCTAATAAGGTACTTTCATTCCTTGATAAAATTCCGGGTTCTTGTAGTCCTTTCTTAAAGGATGAGAGCCTTCTTCCCAATCATAAGGCATCAAAATTCTTCTTAAGTCCGGATGATTTAGAAACACTATACCTATGAGATCGTATGCTTCTCTTTCATGCCAATCGGCAGTTTTCCAAACATTTGCAACGGATTCAACTTTTGCATCTTCTCTGGTTGCAGAAACTTTTAATGTGATTTTATGTTTCAGCTCGACTGAGTAGAGGTGATAATAAACGCTCAACGTTCCACCCTGTATAAATTCATATCCTTCTACATCTTTAATTTTTGTACCGTTTGCATCGTCGGCACCCGAAAGGCACATCAAACTATCAAATTTCAATTCGTTACTCTCTCTTAGGTATTCACTTACTTTGTGAATCTGCAGCGGATCAACAGAAATAATCGGTTCGGTCGGTGTTTCTTTATCTATACCAGCAATAGCATTGCCGAACATCTGTTTTAGAATTTCAAAAATTTCTTCCGCGTTTTTCATGCTGATTTTTTTCTTAACGATTCGTTGCGAATTTTATCTTGAAGTTTCAAGAGTCCTTCTAAAAGTGCTTCCGGTCTTGGTGGACAGCCGGGGACATAAACATCGACCGGAATCACACGGTCAATTCCTTTCAAAACGTGATAGCCATGTTCCCAGTAGGGACCTCCGCAATTGGCACAACTGCCCATAGAAATTATGTATTTGGGATCGGGCATTTGTTCGTACAATCTTTTTATTCTTGTTGCCATCTTTAATGTAACGGTACCTGAAATAATTATTGCGTCTGCCTGTCGGGGTGTGTTGCGCGGTATAACACCAAATCGGTCAAAGTCGTAGTGGGACATAGATGTTGCCATCATTTCAATAGCGCAACAAGCAAGACCGAATCCGAGTTGCCATACCGAAGAAAGCCGTGCCCAATTTAGAAGGTCTTCAACGTTTGCAATTAAAATGTTACTGTCGGAGAATTCTTTATCCAATAATCCCATAATTAAACATCACAGTTAGTTAGACAAAACAGAACAGAGAACTAAGCTTGGGAGTTCTTCTTAAGCAACTCGTCTAATTTTGGAGGTTTAGGAGTAGGGCGAGCCCATTCCAAATCGCCTTTTCGCCATTCATAAGCCATCCCCAAACCAAGTATCAGCAAGAAAATCAAACCAACTAAAAAGCCGTAAACGCCAAAATCCTTGTAAGTCAATGCCCAGGGAAAGAGAAGTACTACTTCAACATCAAAGATAAGAAAGATGAGTGCAACGACATAAAATCTGATGTTAAATTTTACCCATGGCGAACCTTCAGGATTTTCACCGCATTCATAGACTTTTTGTTTTTCAAAAGTTGGTCGATTCGGTCTGATAAGCTTGTTAATGAAAAGCGTAATAATCACAAAGACAATCGCGAGAATAATGAAAATCAGTACCTTGCCAAATTCAGTCAGCATAATTCTCTAAAAAAGTTGCGCAAAAAATAGCACTTCAAAGTATTTTTGTCAAGAAACCGATTAAAGAATTTCTAAATAGCACGATAAAATTTTTTGTAAATTTTTTTAACTAAATTGTAATTCAAAAGGATACGTTTCTGAAATGAAAAGGATGACACAAATTTTAGTTATTGGAATTTTGACAAATACCGGTTTATTTGCTCAGGCGCCGAACAAAAATTGGGTTCTGGTATCAGAAAAACAAAACACTTCGGTTTATGTTGATACTTCAAATGTGCATCAGTTCGAAAACCAGCTTTCAGTTTTAAGCATAACTGCTTACAAACAACCGCAAACAATCGGTTCGATTAACGGTGTTATATCTTATATTAAATCGCAAATACTTTTTAATACTGCGGGTAAAAAGTACTCCATCATTGGAACGCTTTATTATGACAAAAGTTTAAAGATTGTCGGTGAAAATTCTTCTACCGGTTTTCTATCAAGCGGAAATAAGTTCGAGCTTCCAATTGAAAATGATGATATTATGACTGCCATCTATAATACAGCATACGGATTTTTTAAACCTGAACTTGCAGCAGCTGACACCGCTTCGCAATACAGAGGGCTTCCCGTTTTTTACAAAGACACAACAAAAACTTTTCCCGTTGAAGAATCTTCCAAACCAAAAAATTTTGATGAGAAAAAAACGGCAAGTGAAAATGTTCAGAAATATGATTCATCCGGAGAAACCAATCTTAAAAACAGAATATTCACCGACGGCAAGAAATATTTTTTTCAAGTATCTTCCTGGAAAATTAAAACCAAAGCAGAAAGCGAAATGAAAAGATTAAAAGCCGGCGGGCATAATGCATTTATTTCCGAAGGACTTGTGAGAGGTAAAACATGGTACCGTGTACGAATCGGATTTTTTAATTCGGTGGAAGAGACAGAATACTATATGAAAAAAATGGAATAAATTTTTACACCGGAAATTCAGTAAAGTTAATACAATAGACACGTCCTAAGATATGCAATCAAACGAAAGAAACATACCATGAAATTGATTGGAAGAATAACGGCAGTGATAATTTTATTGACGGTAGTAATTATAGTAATCCAGAATTTTGGTAATTCGTCTCTTCGAGAGAAAAAGAAAAACGGGCAGGTTAATTCGAAAGGGAAAAAAATGGAATTCAAAGTTGAGAAAACAGATAAGGAATGGAAAGAAAGTTTAACTCCGGAACAGTATAATGTTTTAAGGGAAAAGGGAACAGAAGCGCCGTTTACAGGCAAATATTGGAAGTTTGATGGGAACGGAGTTTATAGATGCACCGGGTGCGGACAAATATTATTTAAGTCCGACACAAAATTTGATTCGGATTGCGGCTGGCCCAGTTTCTCAGATGTTATTAACAGCAAGAATGTAGTTTTGAAAGACGATTACAGCCTCGGCATGCATCGTATAGAAGTGATTTGTGCAAACTGCGGTGGTCATCTCGGTCACGTGTTCGATGATGGGCCGAAGCCGACCGGTTTACGTTATTGCATAAACTCTGCTGCAATCAACTTCGAAAAGAAAGGGGGATAGAATTGATTTTTACTTTTAAGCAGAAAGGTGTAGATTAACACCGAAAATTTTTTGGAAACAGTTGTGCATAACCGCATCATATTTTTTGTGATAATATTTTCAAGCGGGATTATTCCTGCCCAAAAGAAATCTCTTCTCAACTCTTTAATTAAAAATGAATATGCATTTTCAAAACGTGCAGGTGAAGCAGGAACGCGCCAGGCATTTTTAGAATTTATTGCAGACGATGGAATTTTGTTTCGCCCTACACCGGTTAACGGCAAACAGTATTTAACAGCAAATAACAAACAGTCGTCAAGCGTACTAAGCTGGTACACGTCGCGTGCAAAGGTCTCGCATGACGGCGATCTTGGTTTTACCACCGGACCATGGGAGTGGAGACGGGATAAAGCAGATTCCTCCGCTGTAGCTTTTGGCAATTTTTGTACAGTTTGGCAGCGACAATCAAACGGCGAATGGAAATTTGCTATCGATTTTGGAAACAGCAACGATAAACCTCTTGCTAAAGAAAGTCCATTGAGCTATGAAGATGAAGGTGCGAATGCTGAGCAACGTTTAATTAAAGGTCTGAAACGAATCAAACCCGATGAACTGATTTTGTTGGACAAAAAATTTTCCGAAATGACAGTAAAAATTGGAGCCGCAAACGCGTACGGTAAGTTTACAAACGAGGGATCGGAAATTTTACAAAACGAAAGTTATCCTATTGTTGGAAAACCCGGCATTTTGAAAAATATCGGCACGGAGAAAAGACATTATCAATTTAAACCGTCCGGCGGAAAAATTTCTTCTTCAAAAGATTTAGGTTTTACATACGGTGAATTGAAAATATCTAACGAGGACAATAATACAATCGAAAACTATTATTACATGCGGGTTTGGCGTAAGGAAAAGAATCGATGGATAATACTTGCAGAAGTAAAGGATAAAATTTAGTCAGTAGCTCATGAATAGCAGAACATAGTGAGCAAATGTTAGCAGCTATTGTTTACCATTTGAATTTTGAAGTTTGATCCCGGAAACTTTAATTATGCTGAAGATTAGCAGACCAACGCCAAGCCACTGAATCGGCTTTAAGATATTTCCGTGAATAAAATATTCTAAGATAACCGCTGTTAATGGAAATGCGAGTTCGCAAACGGTAGCAACCGAAGCAGTGATTTTTTTTAATCCGTAATAGTACAAAAATATTGCGGCGCCACCGGTCGTGAAAGCTATTATAAAAAATATGCCCCACTGAAAAGAAGAAACGTTAGCCACAGATTTTAAATCGCCATAGCTTCCGACAACTACTATCATTATTAAAGTTGAAATCAGAAAACGCAAATAGGTGCCGAGTTCGAAACTTACATTTTTTAAAGCGCGTTTACTGAATACCGTTGAAGAGCTGAAACTTATGGCAGCAATTAAAGAGAGAGTTGCTGCTACAAAAGTTTTGTCGCCGGTATTAAAGTTTGGAAGGGAAAATCCGAACGTCATGAAATATGCACCGAATACCGCCAGTGCCGACCAAACGAAAAAGATTTTTGGCAATCTTTCTTTCAACATTATAGCAGCAAGCGTGAGAGCAAAGACCGGCTGCAATTTTTGGATCAAGATTACAACGGAAAGATTTACAAAGTTTACAAAGAAGAGCGCCTTTGTAATTGTCATTGTACCAATTGCACCGCCGAACAAAGCTACACCGAAAAATGCAAGCCAATCTATTTTATCTAAAGATTTCAGTTTCGTGAAGTGCTTGATAAAAATAGGAGAGAGAATTACAGTAACAAGTGTGCATTCAATAAAAACAACAAGCGGTACAGGCAAATTAAAAAGTGAAGGTTGTAAAACAATCCCATCCAGTCCCCACAGAGATGCGGCAACAATTACAAATAACGGTGCAAACTTAGTCATTCAAAATTCTTTTTAATTATTTCCGGAATCAATATTCAAAAAAATAGTAGACAAAAATAAGAATAATTTCGGTCTCTGATTAATTGGAATACTATTTTGATGTTAATGTTAAAGGTTTACGAGCTGTTTGCTTTTGATGTTGAACCTGACCAGCATCGATGAACCGAGAGATACCAGGCTTATCAACAATCCGATCCAGATGCCGACAGTGCCGAATGAAAAATAAAATCCCAATAGAATTGCAGTTGGAATTCCGATTAACCAGTACGATGCAAAAGAAATCAGCAGCGGAATTTTGGTATCGGTCAATCCGCGCAAGACAGAAATACTGGATGCTTGCAAACCGTCGAAAATTTGGAAGAGCGCTGCAATTATCAAAAGCTTCGACGCAATTTCGATTACCGGTTGTTCGCTAATGTAGAGCGAAGGGAAAAAATTCCTAAACAAAATAAATGTTACGCCGAAACAAAACATAACTGAGACCGCTAATCCCATTGCAGTGAAACCGGCTTTTCTCACTTCGTCTATTTTTTGTTTGCCCGATGCTATTCCCACCCGGATAGTTCCTGCTGATGATATACCTAGAATTATTAAGTACGTTATGGAAGCAAGATTCATTGCAATCTGGTGAGCGGCAAGCGAGATTTTTCCAAGCCATCCCATCATTACCGCAGCAAAAGTAAAAGCGCCCACTTCAAGAAAATATTGAAACCCGCTCGGCAATCCTATATTGATCAATTTCTTGATTAATGAAAAGTTTAAGCCGTTAAATTTTAATTCTGGTTTATAAATCTTAACAGCTTTATAATTCAGCGTGTAAAACATCAATGCGAGAGCTATAACCCATCGTGTAATTGTAGTTGCAATTCCGGCTCCGGTAAGTCCCAACGCAGGCATGCCAAATTTTCCGAAGATGAAAATCCAATTCAAAAAAGCGTTTAAGAAATTTGCGAGGATAGCAATTACCATTGGTGCGTTTGGTTTTGAAAGTCCTTCGAGAAATTGACGGTAAGACTGAAAGATAATAAACGGCAAGACCGATCCGCTCAGCACCATCAAATAAGGAACAGCTTGGTTAACAACATCTTCGGGCTGATTCAAAAGCGGAATTAGAAATGATAACGCAAATGTGATAGCTGAAATTAAAATTGCAAAACCGGCATTTACAATTATTGAATGATTCAATATACTACCGCACTCATCAGACTTATTTGCACCCTTTGCTATTGCAATTAGTGGCGCGGACGCCATCGATAATCCTATTCCAATGACGAGAACAAGAAAGAAAATTCCGTTCACAAGAGAAGATGCTGCAAGTGAAGCCGAGCCGATTCTTCCTACCATCACACTGTCTATAACTCCAAGCATTATGTGTCCGAGCTGTCCGGTAGAAATCGGCACAGCAAGTTTTGTAGTTTCTCTTATGTGAGTTTTTAAGTCCACTGTTTGCAGTTTCCAGCTTGCGGCAAATTGTTTTTCTCAGTTGGAAAATTAGTAAATTGTTTCCGCAACTCATCGTTAATTTAAAAAATGGAATCTGCGTTGAAGCCGGACCCGCAATTAAAATTTCTTATACCGAAAATTTATGCTTCGCTTGTCTTCTTCTTGATCTGCTACATATTTCTTTCTCATTTGATGAATACGAAATTCATTCAGGACGATGTTTACACCTCATTACGCTACGTTAGAAATTTTATTGAGGGGAAAGGATTGGTATTCAACGAAAACGAACGTGTAGAAGGCTTTACATGTTTTCTGTGGATAATGATTTTGTCGGGCGTTGGTTTTATTGCAAAAGTATTTCGCATTCCGATCGCACTGGAAAATGCCGCACAATTTTTTTCAATTCTCTTCGGCGTTACAATTTTAATTGCTACTTATTTTTTGTCGCGTCAAATAAATTTCCCCGATGATGGTAATAAATCACCTGTCGAACGTCTGTTGAATGAAACAATCGTCATGCTTCCGGTATTTCTTATTGCATACTCTGCGCCGCTGATATATTGGAGCGTAAGCGGAATGGAAACATCATTGTTTGTAACACTTACTTTATTATCGATACTGATTTATGTTAAACAGGTAGAACGCGAAAAACTTTCTATGTTGTTTATCGGTATTGCTGCGCTGAATAGTATTGTACGGCTTGAAGGATTGTTTTTTTTCTTCATAATTATTTTTCATGAATTCGCGGGCAACTTTATTCGAACCGGAAAAAATTCATTGCTTAGAAAAATCAAAAAATCATTAAACAGGAAAATTACTTTTGCTACCGTTCTTTATCTTGTGCCGATTTTGTTACTCACAATTTTCAGATTGCTTTATTACGGTTATCCGCTGCCGAATACTTTTTATGCAAAGATTGAATTCACCCTTCTATTCTTGAAACGCGGATTAATTTACTTTTCTAATTTTGCCTCAGTCTATTTAATTTATGGACTGCTTTTGTTTATGCCTGTGGTAGCATTGAAAATGCAGAAACAGGTAAAAGAAATTTCCCTTCTTTATTTGATTGTCGTAAGCTGGATAATTGTTGTGATATTACTTGGCGGTGATGTTCTGCCGATCAACCGGTTTTTTCTTCCTATCATGCCTTTAATCTTTATTCTTGCTGTTAAATCATTTCATTTTCCGATAGTGAAATATTTGAGTACCAGCAAAACGCTCCGGCTTTCAGCAACGGTAGTTCTTGTAGCTGTACTTATTGCGTGGTGTGTCAACGTTTTTCGCGGTGAAGGAATCAAAATGTTGGAAAAGAGATCATACGAAATGGGTTTGATAACTAAAATGAAAATTTATGCTGGGTGGATAGAACACCAAAGCGAAATTCAAAAGCGTAAAGTTAATGTTGCCATGTCAACTATCGGTGCATTTTCGTATTTCTCAAATGTGCGCGTGATTGATTTAGTGGGTCTTACCGATTCGTACATTGCCCATCATCCCGAAGAAACTGCCGGCATCAACGAAGAGCTGCCGGTTCTATGGAAGGAGAAACATTACAATGCTGATTATGTTTTGTCCTTCAAACCGGATTATATAATTTTCCCTGCCGGCTTAAAACCGAGTGCATTTGCAGAAAGCGCAATTTTTGTTCATCCTGAATTTCAAAAATTTTATTACACGCAAATATTTTATTCGGAGCAATTGAATCAACTGCTGCCGATCTTCACTAAGCGTGATGTTAATTCCGGGGTGCTAAATAAAAAAACATGCGATGTAAAGTTTATTAGCCACTACATTCTCGCCAGCAATTATTTTCTTGGTTTAACCAATTCTGGTAGCGCCGAGCTTTTGAATTTAGTTCTCTCTGAATGTGACAGCATTTCGGCGTATTGTCAGGATAGACTAAGCGATGCGCTAACAATCAAAGGAGCTGCATTTTATCATAGCGGTGATTTAACTGAAGCAAAAGAAATTTTAAGTCAGGCTTCCGGATTAGACCCGGCAAATTCCATTGCTCGTTATTACCTTCAGAGCATTTATGCAAGGGAAGGGAAAATGAACGAGGTAGTGAAATTGATTGTGCAGATAAAAAAACATTCGCCGGATGCCTTTCCCAATTTTGTCATGAAATAATCGGTACAAATTCTTTTAAAACAGTTTTGCAAGTGCGTTAATTATTTTTATTATTCATAAAGAAAAATTACGGGAAAGGTAAAAATGGGAAATCTAGGTTTTGGTGAAATTCTTATAATTCTTTTTATTCTCATTCTTCTTTTTGGTGCTAAAAAAATTCCGGACCTTGCCAAAAGTTTGGGTGAAGGAATTAGGCTCTTTAAGAAATCGATGAACGAAGACGAAAAAGATACTTCGGAAAAAAAATAATTTTTCTTTATAGCCTACCGATTGAGGAATATTTAACTACTTTTTATTTTTGAAGTAACAATTAATCGATTTTTAACTTTTCACAAATCTCGAGGGTAATATGAGTGAAAAGATGCACGCAGAAAAATATGAATTCAAAGCAGAAGTTAAAAAACTTTTAGATATACTTGTACATTCGCTTTACACAAGCCGGGAAATTTTTCTTCGCGAGTTGATTTCGAATGCATCCGATGCTTTGGACAAGTTACGGTTTGAATCCAACCGCGGAAGCGAAATAGCCGATAAAGATATACCGCTCGAAATAAAAATTGATTTCGACGAGAAGAAAAATATTCTCACGGTGTCTGATACCGGTATAGGAATGACGCGTGATGAACTGATTACTAATGTTGGTACAATTGCAAAATCCGGCACGGAAGAATTTTTGAAACTGATCGCTGAAACAAAAGGCGAGGCAAGTAATATCATCGGAAAATTTGGAATTGGTTTTTATTCTGTGTTCATGGTGGCTAAAGAAGTTGTTATCACTACACGATCATTCAGAAGTGAAGCGCTGCCGGTAGAATGGCATTCGGATGGACTTGGAGATTATGAAATTTCGGAATTAGAAGAAAAAACTTCCCGCGGAACAAAAATCACCGTACATCTTAAAGAGGATGCAAAAGAATTTACCGAAAAGTGGCGGCTGGAAAACATAATAAAAAAACATTCCAATTTCGTTTCCTTCCCGATTTATCTTGGTAAAGAAAAAATTAACACGGTGAATGCAATTTGGCGCGAGCCGAAAAGTTCTGTAACGAAAGAACAGTATAATGAATTCTATAAGTTTCTCAGTTACGATAATGAAGAACCAGCCGATGTAATTCACAAAGCCGTTGATGCACCTATTCAATTTAACGTTTTACTTTTCATCCCGAAGAAGAGCAACGATTATTTTTGGTTCGATAGAGAAAACTACGGATTGGATTTATACGTGCGCCGCGTTTTGATTCAACACAAGAACAAAGATTTATTACCGGAGTATTTGAGTTTTGTGAAAGGTGTTGTAGATTCCGAAGACCTTCCGCTTAATATTTCAAGAGAAACTCTTCAAGAAAATGTGATCTTTACAAAAATTGCGTCGAGTGTGACTAACACTGTATTTAGTTATCTGTATGATAAAGCAAAGTCGGATGCTGAAGCTTACAGCCGGTTTTGGAAAGAACATGGAAAAATTTTTAAGCTGGGTTACAGCGATTTTACCAACCATGATAAGTTTATTGAGCTGATAAGATTCAATTCATCGGCATGCAAAGACAAAGATGAATTGATTTCGCTGGCGGATTACCTGACTCGAATAAAAGACGGGCAGAAGGAAATTTATTTTATTACCGGACCAAACCGGAATTCGATCGACGTCGATCCGCACATGGAAATCTTTAAAAACAAAAGTTTAGAAGTCTTGTATCTCTTCGACCCGGTAGACGAATTTGTAGTTTCTTCATTGAGAAAATACAAAGACTTCGAATTCAAATCGGTTGAATCCGTGGACTTAAAAAAATTGAAAAACCTAAAAGACATTGAACAGCCGAAAGACAGGGTTGAGGAACTCACCAGCGACGATACAAAACATTTTAGCAGTCTGCTTTCCAAAATGAAAAAAATTCTTGCCGATCGTGTTGAAGATGTTGTTGAATCCACAAGATTGGTAGACAGCGCCTCATGTTTGGTCTCTAAGGAAGAAGGAGTTTCGGCATCCATGCATAAAATTCTTAAGATGACAAATAAAGATGTTGGTCAACAGAAAAAGATTTTTGAAGTGAATCCTAATCATAAATTGATTCGTAACCTGATAAAAGTGTTTAAAGTCGATGCTGAAAATCAATTCATCAAAGACTCAACTGAACAATTATATGAATCGGCATTGCTTCAAGAAGGGAGTCTCGACGACCCTCATAAGCTGGTGCAAAGGATCAACAATATGCTAGAGCAATCAAGCGACTGGTTTGTTAAGCTGAACAACTATAATTAAACGTTGTTAATCATTTTGTAAATTTTTTAAGTTCAGTTTTCAATTTTATGATCAGTGCTCTAACAAACAAATGCGCTTATTTTTTGCCTGAAGATTAAACCTTTCTTAAAAATCTTTTTGCTCGAATTTTTCTTTTTGTATTAAACTTATATCTCTTATCTTTAAGGCAAAGAAAAAAAAGAGGGCATATGCTAAAACGAATTTTCTCAATGGTCTTTCTACTACTAACACCAATCTACTCTTATGCAGGCGAAGCAAATCTTAAAATCCCTACCCTTAACGAATCTCAAAGTCAAATTCTGGTCATCGGCATTTTTGTTTGTTTGATTGGAATTTTGTTTGGCATTTATCAGTATCGTAAAGTTAAAAAGCTGCAGGCTCATAAATCGATGCTGGATGTTGCGCAAATCATTTTTGAAACTGCCAAAACATATTTGTTCCAGCAGGGCAAGTTCTTGGGTATTCTGTTTGTTTTTATTGCAGCATGTATCGCTTTTTATTTCGGATTTTTAATGAAAAATTCTTTCGGGGGAATTCTTCTAATTCTGATGTGGACTATAATTGGAATTTCAGGATCGTACAGCGTTGCATGGTTCGGAATAAGAATGAATACCCTGGCAAACAGCAGAATGGCTTTTGCATCGCTGGAAAGAAAACCGCTGAAACTTTCCAGCATACCGTTAGATGCAGGCATGAGCATTGGTGTTATGCTGATCTGCGTTGAACTGATCATGATGCTGATTATTTTATTATTTATTCCAAGAGTTTATGCCGGTGCCTGCTTTATCGGCTTTGCTATTGGAGAATCATTAGGTGCAAGCGCTTTAAGAATTGCCGGCGGAATCTTTACCAAGATTGCCGATATTGGCGCCGACTTAATGAAAATAGTTTTCAAAATTAAAGAAGACGACCCGCGCAACCCTGGTGTAATTGCAGATTGCGTTGGCGATAACGCCGGTGACAGCGTTGGACCAACTGCAGACGGATTTGAAACTTACGGTGTAACCGGTGTTGCTCTAATTAGTTTAATTGTTCTTGCTGTTGCTGATGTCAACATTCAAACCGAATTACTCACATGGATTTTTTCTATTCGTATTATCATGATTCTAACTTCGATAGGAGCATTTTTTATTAACAAAGTTATCAGCCATTATCGCTTCTCAGGTAAGGATGATATCAATTTCGAAACTCCGTTAACAACGTTGGTTTGGATTTCATCTATCTTATCAATCTCGGCAACGTTTTTGGTTTCGTATTTGCTGATCGGTCAACTGCCTAACAATATTTGGCTTATACTATCAATAATAATAAGCTGCGGAACGTTTGGCGCTGCACTCATTCCCGAATTCACAAAAATTTTTACTAGCACAAAGTCCCGTCATGTGAAGGAAATAATTTCTACATCCCGCGAAGGCGGCTCTTCGCTGAATATCCTTTCGGGATTTGTTGCAGGAAACTTTAGTTCGTTCTGGATGGGTTTGATCTTTGCGCTGTTAATGTTCATTGCATATTTTGCAAGTGCCGATGTGCTCGTAGAATTCATGGTCTTCC
Organism: uncultured Melioribacter sp.; assembly: GCA_964595365.1. GTDB lineage: Bacteria > Bacteroidota > Ignavibacteria > Ignavibacteriales > Melioribacteraceae > Fen-1258. The sequence continues at coordinate 2,998 of CAZQQC010000033.1, read as the reverse complement.
CTTCAATCTTCGCATTCGGATTGGTTGCATTTGGATTCCTGGGAATGGGACCGGTTACAATTGCTGTTGATAGTTACGGGCCCGTTACCGATAATGCTCAATCAATTTATGAACTTTCACTCATCGAAGAAATCAAAGATGTTGATAAAGAGATAGAAAAAGATTTCGGATTCAAACCGGATTTTGAAAAAGCCAAACATTATCTCGAAGCAAACGACGGAGCGGGCAACACATTTAAGGCAACGGCAAAACCTGTGCTGATTGGAACTGCCGTTGTAGGTGCTACCGCAATGATCTTTTCTCTAATACTTCTTCTTCAGCATACATTAGGAATCGAGCCGGCGCAGGTGTTAAGCATTCTGAATCCATATTCAAACATCGGATTCCTTTGCGGCGGTGCGGTTATTTTCTGGTTTACCGGCGCGTCAACTCAAGCAGTTACTACCGGAGCTCATCGCGCAGTTGCATACATCAAAAAAAATATTCAGCTCGACTCGGATGCAAATAAAAGCGCGTCAATAGAAAAATCGAAAGAGGTAGTAAAAATTTGTACTCAGTATGCTCAAAACGGAATGCTGAACATTTTCATCGCAATATTCAGTTTCGCTTTGGCATTCGCACTACTTTCGTCACCCAAAAGTTCGACGGCGCCTGTATCCTTCTTCGTCAGCTTCTTAATTTCAATTGCTGTATTCGGATTGTTCCAGGCAGTTTTTATGGCTAATGCCGGGGGCGCCTGGGATAACGCCAAGAAAGTTGTTGAAGTCGAACTGAAAGAAAAGGGAACGTCGCTTCACGATGCCACAATTGTTGGCGATACGGTCGGAGATCCATTTAAGGATACTTCTTCTGTTGCAATGAACCCGGTGATTAAATTTACTACGTTATTTGGATTGCTTGCAATGGAGATCGCTATTTCTGAACAGTTCAGAAATGCTGCGCCGTTTGTCGGCGCTGTTGTTTTAGTGGTTGCACTTTACTTTGCCTGGCGGTCCTTCTATAAAATGCGTCTCACAAAATGATTATTTACTCACTTTGCGCGAGGTTTGTTTGCAATGGAAAAATATAAACGTAAAAAGAGTATTTCCTAAAACAATATAAATTTATTTGTTAAGCCGAAACCTAGCGTAACATCAGTTATTTATAAAATCTTTTTTGAATGCCCCGCGATTCTACGGGGTATTTTTTTAACTAAAAACAGATTCAGTTCTAAAAATTTTTCCTTTGAATATACTTTGGAATTTGTTGTTTTGTTTATCGAATGGTCATATATATTTGTAAATAAAAAATAAATTTAGGTATATTTACATGCCAACCTAATAATATTAAGAAGAATCGAATAGTTTCTTAATCATTAGTAAGGGCAAATTAGAAAGAGGAGAAATGATGAGTAAGCATAAATATATTCCGTTCGTAATTTTGTTTGTGATCGCACTTTTGGGTGCGTTGCTGAATTACAATTCATCGCATATTATTGGCGGACCGTTAAACCCGGGAGATACGGCATGGATGCTAACTGCCACTGGTTTGGTTTTATTGATGACACCGGGTCTTTCATACTTTTACGGAGGAATGGTAGGAAGAAAAAATATAATCTCTACAATGCTTCAAAGTTTTATATCTATGGGTGTAATTAGCATTGTATGGGTTGTAGTTGGTTTTAGTTTGGCATTCGGTGATTCTATCGGCGGGATAATAGGCAATCCCGTTACTTATTTTATGTTTAGAGGAGTTGATGGAAATACTCATCCGTTGTTAGCACCAACTTTCCCGCTGATATTATTTGCCTTCTTCCAACTCAAATTTGCGATTATTACACCGGCTCTTACTACAGGCTCCTTCGCTGAAAGAATTCGTTTTTCCTCATACTTGTTATTTATGATTTTATTTTGCCTTTTCATTTATACACCGCTTGCCCACATGACTTGGCATCCAGACGGAATATTAAGAAAGATGGGAGTTCTGGATTTCGCCGGCGGTACCGTGGTTCACATGTCCGCTGGATTTGCAGCATTAGCCGGGGCTCTTCATCTTGGAAGACGGCACACGCACATTGCACAAGAGCGCCACATTCCGGCAAATATACCTTATGTAATTTTAGGAACAGGATTGCTCTGGTTCGGTTGGTTTGGTTTTAATGCTGGATCTGCAATGGCTGCAAACGGACTGGCGGCTTTGGCATTTGCAACAACTAATACTGCTTCTGCTGCTGCTGCAATGTCATGGCTATTCTTTGATGTCTTAATAGGACGAAAGCCGTCTGCGATGGGTGCATGCATAGGCGCAGTTGTCGGGTTGGTAGCCATTACTCCTGCTGCCGGTTACGTTTCGGTTGGTGCAAGTATTTTCATCGGCGCAGCCGCAGCATTGATTAGTAATGTTGCTGTTACGATGAAAGGTAAAACAACTTTGGACGATGCGCTCGATGTTTTTCCCTGTCACGGTTTGGGCGGAATCGTCGGAATGATTTTTACCGGGGTCTTTGCAAAAGATGTCGGCTTAATTCACGGCGAAGCACACACATTTTTGATGCACATGATAGCACTTGCAATAGTTAGCGTTTTTACGTTTGGTGGATCGTATCTTCTTTATATGATTACAGATAAATTTTTACCGGTGCGCGTAAGCAAGGAAGAAGAAATCGAAGGACTCGATATAAGCCAGCACGGCGAAAGCATTCACTCCAGATTGCCATCGTGGGATTAAAGAATTTTATTTGAACTTCGAGGCAATCCGTAAATTTTCTAACCTAAAATTTTCTTTTTTTTCGGAGGGAATTGTCTATATTCAATTAGAAAATTAATTCACTTTAAGTGAGGGAAGTGAATACCGCATGGTTAAATATTTTCTCCGTTACTTCCGAGAGCTCTCTAACTTACCATTTCTTAAGGCCAGTTCAAGCAAAGAAAAAATTTCAAACTTACAACAACCGCTTCTTAATAAGGCAAAGTACATTAAACGGTATAACCTTAATACTGAAATTAACCTTCCCGAAATT
>CAZQQC010000032.1:0-23248 GCA_964595365.1 uncultured Melioribacter sp. | reverse complement strand
TAAAGTTAACTAAACCGGTTGTGTGAATTAAGACAAAAATAAAAATTTAGAAACAGAAGTAATTACAAAAACATTTTTTAACCACGCATATCACAGATTATCTCGGATTAAATCTGCGCTCTTTGTGGTTCAATCTTTTTAACCCCCAGACTTGTACCAGCCTCCGGAAAATTTTCGCAGAGACGATCTGTGTATGATCTGTGAAATCTGCATGTCCGGCATGTTTTTATGACGGGTGGTTATTTTTTTTCCAGCAGATTATCACTGAGGTTCTATGTATAAAATCTATGTTCCATTTTTAAATAAACCATCAATTGCCGGAGAATGGATTAGTTACACTTAAAGTTTACAATATACTTGGAAAAGAAATTGCAACTTTGGTTAACGAAAACAAATCAGCGGGATATTACCAGATAAATTTTGATGCAAGCAGATTGACGAGCGGAGTTTATATTTACACAATACAGATAACCAGTCCCTCGACTAACGGCTCGGGACATGGTTTTGTTCAATCGAAGAAGATGTTGCTTGTGAAATGATGCCGGCTATAAGTAAAGAGCTGCTAAAGCGGATGGAAAAGTTCAAGTATGAAGTTACACAATTCAACATTGCCGGAAGTCGCTGCCCTCCATTAGTTTAAAGCAGAGTATTTTCAAAGTATAGAAATAGAATAAGTAACAATTATGTTCAACAACAATAATTCTGCTTAAGCCAATAACCGGTTTCCATCTTTAAGTTCTTCTCTTAGAAAAATATTGTGGTGATAATCTACACACTTCTATAAATGGTTGAGAATTTTTTACACGACCACCAACAAAAATTAATAAGAACCTAAAAACTGTATCAATTATTCTACTAAAAACGGATTTTTTATAGACGACAGTGGCACAACGATTGCGTTAAATACAATTCCGTAGAATAAACAAAATTTCATACAAACATAACTATATGGAAAAAGGTACCTGTTTCCAAATCATAATTGAGGAGATAATTCAATGAATGACACCCCCTTTATTTTACCCGATCACAGGGTAGAAAAAATTTTTCCTAAGGCAAAACATGCCGGCAATACTATCAATGATTCGTATCCGCAAGTTCAAAAGAGAGAACCGCTTCTTCTTGTACTGCCTGCACCGCCTCTTCCCCTTAATCAAGGTTACAGGTTAGCGGCATACAACGATATTATTCAACTTTCACAACTTCGGGACTTGCATATTTTGATTTGCAACGGGAAAATCGTGTATGATTTTCAACGGGACTCATATGAGTTAAATTACAAAGAACTGACTTCTGTTCCGAGTATAAAGAGTGTATCTTTTATAGAGCTTAATGCCGATTGGGGAAAACCTTTCAGGGAAAGAATACTCCGTCAAGTTTCGGTTCTGTTGAGTCAGAAGCGTTTGCTGGAAGATGGTTCGGCTTATGATTTAACACAAAAAGTAATCGGGTTATGCAGTAAGTATGATATTAAGGAGATTCATTTAGGAATCACTATCAATCTTTTTGTTGACGTATTTTTAAATTTGAGAGCATGCAGTAATTACAGGATCTCTTTTACGGCACACGATATAGATGCCGATAAGGTTTTAATCAGAATGAAAGAGAATCTCAAAGGAAAAAAAATTGCCAAAGTAATAACCAACTGGTTCACATACAGAATATTTCTTTGGAAAGAAATCCATGCGTGTAAAATGAGCCGCTTTGTTATTTCTATGGCATACCGCGACTTTGAAAGACTATCACGAAAAAAAGTTAATGTTTTTTTCATTCCGCCATATTTACACACTCTTCCTACCAACCATGTTTCAAAAAAACTTTCTCAAAAACCTACGCTTCTAATTTTCGGGCATATTGCATTTTCGGCTGCAGGTAACGGAATAGAACAATTTATGGAAGAGGTGGTTCCGGCTGTAAAGAAAAAAGTACCCGGCGTTGTTATCAAAATTGTAGGTAGAGATGCAAGTTCATCGGTGATTTCCAAATGTGAACTGCTTGGCGTACATCACCAGGAATATATTGAAGATTCTGAAGAGTTATGGGACGAAACTACTGTGCTGGCGAGTCCGCTCCTGGTGAGCAAAGGTATTAGAATTAGAATTCTTGAAGCCGTTTGCCGCGGAATTCCGGTTGTCTGTACACAACAATCGGCAACGGGTTTCTTACATCCCGAAGAATTTTTAAGAGTTACAAGTGACTTTAATTTATTTGCCGATTATTGTATTGAACTGCTGACGAATGCAAAAAAATACCGGTTAGAACAACAGAGGATAAATGCATATTTCAGAAAAAACCTTTCGGAAGACATAATAAAACTTAAATGGGAACATGTGTGGCAGAAAGAGCCTCCCTATCCCCCGGTTTCCTCTTCTTTAAAAAAATATAAAGAAGCAATTACTAAAATAGAGGAACATGCATACGAGACAAATTATTTACCGGGCAAGTGAAAACAAATTTTGCTTATGAGTGAAAACGGTTCATCAATATTAAGCAACACAAGGACAATGTTTGTTGCACAAATTATTACGTGGACTTCCTCATTTTTCTTAATGATGTTTCTTCCACGCTACCTTGGTGCCAACGCCTATGGTCGTTTGTATTTTGCTATTTCTTTAACTATGCTTGGCGGACTTATTATTGACCTCGGGTTCAGCAACTACTTTGTAAAGGAAGTGGCGCGCGACCGTACCAAGGTAAATTTATTTTTCATAAACGGTATCGGACTTAGGATTATTGCGTGGCTGGTAGCCATGGCAATCATGTTTTTATATGTTTACTTTACCGGGTACACCTCCGAACTGCTTACACTTATTCTTATCCTTGGCTTTCAAAAATTACTGGAAACTATTTCTGACCTGGCACACAGAATTTTTCAAAGCTTTGAGCGACTAAGCTACAGGTCGGCTGCTGTCATCATTGAAAGAGTTTCACTTTCAACGATAGCAGTAACAATGCTTCTTATGGGAAAGGGGGTCATTACAATTGCGTTGATTATGACATTTAGTGCATTCTTAAATTTTTTAACATGTTTTTATCTTCTGCCGCGGCTTGTTAAAATAAAAATGCAGTTAGCTCTTTCGTCTTGGATGGAACTTATACGCGGCAGTGTGCCGTTTCTTATCTCGACTTTCTTTTCGTTCGTGTATTATCGAATTGATGTTATAATGTTATCTGCAATGACAAACGATAGCGTAGTAGGATGGTACGGAGCTCCGTACAGATTATTCGATACCATGATGTTCTTTCCTTCAATTCTTCAGATGGCTGTGCTTCCTGTATTTTCGCGGCTATGGAAACAATCCCAGAATGATTTTATACTAAACGCAAGACGCACGCTTGATGTAACAATAATAATTGGATTCTTAATTGCTTTCTGTTTAATAGCACTGGCACGCCCCATAGTTGACTTGCTTTTTGGTTTAGAGCATTATTCAAATTCCATAATTCTTTTACAAATACTTGCTTTAACACTTCCGCTGGTGTACGTTAACTTTATATTTGGAACAGTAAACACTTCTGCAGACAGACAAAAAGCGCTTTCAATAGTATCAATCATCGCTACTTTCATCAACATAGGTTTAAATTTTTGGTTAATTCCTTTTTTCCAGAAATCCAATGGTAATGGCGCTATCGGTGCGGCAATAGCAACATTGATTACCGAAATGGGCGTCATGGCAATGTTTGGTTATTTACTGCCGCGTGGATGTTTTAGTAAAGATAATTTACTGGTTATTATGAAATCTCTCTTTGCCGGTATAATTTCAGGAATACTTCTTTGGTACATCGAAAATATATGCCAGTTATGGTTTGCGAGTGGAATTATTAGCGTAGTTATTTATACGGCTTTACTTATCCAGGTAAATGTGCTAACTAAAAAAGAATTGAATATAGCACTCAATCTTTTTCCGAAACGATGGAAAGACACATCACAGCGTCTTTCACCAAAGGAATGAATTCCCCACCGGAATGTAATTTAAGTAGTCTTCCTTAAACGTTACTTTTTTGAAAAAACTTATCAGCTACATTCAATATTTCTTTTTTGATGTTACACTATCAAAATATAAAAGCCGCAATGATTTTCTGAACTGTTCACCACAACAGGGCGAAAACCAAACAGGATCTTTATAAGGCTAAAAAAGAAATTTGTTACGTCAGCATCTTACTTTTAAGCATGCTCACTTCTTGCAAGCTTTGGCTGAAAAGGTGGATGTGATATCCGTTCCGTTTTTTAGAGCCTGCCGTCATTCCGATTTTGCTTTCCTCACCATCAATTCAATTTGGTCCCACATTTCTTTCGGCACTGCTTCAAGTAAATTAAATTGACCGGCTCCTTGCAGCCACTCGCCTCCATCAATCGTTATTACTTCACCGTTGATGTAACCAGAAAAATCGGAAACCATGTAAGCTGCAAGATTTGCAAGTTCTTGATGCTCGCCAGCACGTTTAAGCGGAACCTTTTTCACCAAATTAAATTTGTCTTTCATATCGCCTGGTAAAAGACGATCCCACGCGCCTTTGGTTGGAAACGGACCCGGAGCGATTGCATTTAATCTGATTCCATACTTCGCCCATTCAACAGCAAGCGAACGTGTGAGCGCAAGAACACCGGCTTTTGCACATGCTGAAGGAACAACATAAGCCGAGCCTGTCCATGCATAAGTCGTAACAATATTGAGAACAGAAGCAGATTGTTTATTTTCAATCCAAAATTTGCCAAATGCAAGCGTGCAGTTGTACGATCCTTTCAAAACAATATTAACTATTATATCAAATGCTCGATTGGAAAGACGTTCGGTCGGACTTATAAAATTTCCCGCAGCATTATTAACCAACACATCGACCTTACCAAATTTTTCTACAGCTTCCTTCAGCATTTTTTCAACTTGTACGTAATCGGAAACGTCGCACTGAACGGGCAAAATATTTCCTTCTGTCCGATCGGTTAATTCGTCAGCAGTTTTTTTGAGAACATCAAACTTGCGGCTGGTAATTACGATCCCGGCACCAAGCTCCAGAAAATATTTGCACATGGATTTTCCCAAGCCGGTGCCGCCGCCTGTAACAACAATAACTTTATCTTTCAGTGCATCTTCTTTCAGCATTGGATTTTTGTATTTCTCTTCGCTCATAAAACTTCTTTCATATTATTGATGAGATGAAGCATCTTTCCTAAAATTGAAATACACCCGGATAAAATCAAAAACAATATCTGTTTTCTTCAATTCGTTTATCGGCAATACTTCTTCTGAGTTTTACTGTGTTTACCGGGTCGTATTTTAGGAACCGCTTCAATCCGAGAATGAGCATTTTCAATTCGTCGCCTTCAGCAAAAGAGGAAATTGCATGCTTGCCGTAGAGGCCGACTTTTTCGATAGCATCGCTGATGTAAACTTTCGTCATCTCAACATAAGGTCGAAGCTCTTGCTCATTTTTTATAGTAGAAAGTTTCATTGTTCTAAGATAAGCCGACTCGCATGCAAAAACTTCAATCATCATATCGGTAACGTTCATAATAATTTCTTGTTCGTCTTTCAATTTCATCATCAATTTTTGAACAGCAGCGCCGGCAATAATTAAAATCGCTTTCTTTGCATTTTGAATTGCCCTGTATTCGGCAGCAAGCAAACCTTCTGGAACGCCGCTGAATTCCGGCACCGACATAAGTTCTTTCTGAACGGCAAACGCAGGTCCCATCAGATCAAGACGACCTTTCATTGAACGTTTAACAAGCATGTCAACCGTGAGCAAACGGTTGATCTCGTTTGTGCCTTCAAAAATTCTGTTGATTCTTGAATCGCGGTAAGCTCTTGCCGCCGGATATTCTTCCGAATAACCGTAGCCGCCATGGATTTGAACAGCTTCGTCGACAACATAATCCAGCATTTCGGAACCGTAAACTTTCAGCATTGCACATTCGATTGCATATTCTTCCGCAGCTTTCAGCGCTGCTTCTTCATACTTTTCTCCACCTTCAGTAAGTTCTTTTATTTTTTTGTTGATCAGATCGCTCACGCGGAATGTTGCCGATTCCGAAACAAAAATTCTAATTGCCTGTTCTGCTATTTTATGTTTAATAGCACCGAATGCAGAAATTGGCTGACCGAATTGTTTTCTTGTATTTGCATATTGAATATCTGTTGACGCAACTTTCTTAGCGCTGCCTGTTGTCATCGCACAAAGTTTGAATCTGCCGACATTCAAAATGTTGAAAGCAATATAGTGTCCCTTTCCAATTTCGCCAAGAATATTTTCAACCGGAACTTTCACGTTATCTAAGAACAGAGCACGTGTTGAAGAACCTTTTATTCCCAATTTATTTTCTTCCTGTCCGCGGTTAAATCCTTCCGAGTTTGCATCAATGACGAAGCACGTAAACTTATCGCCGTCAACTTGTGCGAACGTAATTAAAATATCCGCAAAACCACCGTTGGTGATCCACATCTTTTGCCCGTTGAGAACGTAATGTTTTTTATCTGCCGAAAGTGTTGCAGTTGTCTTTGCAGAAAGCGCATCGGAACCCGATGTCGGTTCGGTTAAACAGTAAGCCGATTTCAATTTGCCGCTGGCAAGTTTTGGAAGATATTTTTTCTTCTGTTCTTCCGTACCGTAATAAAGAATTGGTAATGTTCCAATTCCGGTGTGTGCTGCAAATGAAACTCCCCATGAATGACTTGCGCCGAGTTCCATTGCGAGTGCTGTGTTCGTGTTGAAGCTTTCTCCTAATCCGCCGTACTCTTCCGGAATTGCAGCGCCGAGCAAACCAATTTCGCCAGCTTTCTCGAGGAGACTTACAGTTAATCCTTCTTTCTGTTTGTCAATGGCGTCGAGGTTTGGCCAAATTTCTTTTTCAACAAATTCCTTTGCAGAATCCGTCATCATTTTTTGCTCTTCGGATAATTCTTCCGGTATGAAAACTGTTTCCGGGTCTGTTTCCTTTATCAAAAATTCGCCGCCCTTCAAGACTTTTGTGATTGTTTGTGTTGCCATGTTGTTCACTTTTTTATTTTTGAAATAATTAATTACTTAGTTCCGGTGCCATCCGGTTGTTTTCTAAATGACATAGAATAATTCTATCCACCAACAACCGGAATGCAGTGACTTAGTTCAGCAGTTCATAAATTGCCGCAACACCCTGACCGCCGCCGATGCATGCGGTAACCATTCCGTATTTCTTTTTTCTTCTTCTCAATTCGTTAAGCACCTGAACAGTTAATTTTGCACCGGTGCACCCGAGCGGATGGCCTAACGCAATTGCGCCGCCATTCACATTTACTTTCGATGTATCCAATCCGGCTTCTCGAATAACAGCCAGCGACTGCGACGCAAATGCTTCATTTAGTTCGATCAGATCAAGATCGTTCAGATTCATACCGGCTTGCTTGAGAGCTTTTGGAATTGCCTTGACAGGACCGATCCCCATTATTCTTGGTTCAACTCCTTCGAGTGTATAAGCTTTCAGAACAGCGATCGGTTTCAGATTTAGTTCTTTCGCAAATTCACCCGACATTACAAGCACAAACGCAGCGCCATCGGAAACTTGCGATGCATTGCCGGCAGTAACTGTTCCTCCGGCTGCAAATGCCGGTTTCAATTTTGCCAGAGCTTCAATAGTTGTATCGGCTCGCGGACCTTCATCAGTGTCAACAACATATTTTTTAGTTTTCTTTTTTCCATTTGCAAGAAAAACTTCTTCTACTTCGACGGGAACAATCTCATCTTTGAAGAATTTCTGCTTGATTGCGTTGACAGCTTTTATGTGCGAGTTATACGAAAACTCATCCTGATCCTGGCGTGAAATCTTATAATCGCGAGCAACTTCTTCTGCTGTTAATCCCATTCCCAAATAATAATCGGGGTTATTTTTTGCAATGTTATAATTCGGTGCAAGTTTCCAGCCTGTTGTTGGAACCAGCGACATCGATTCCGTTCCACCTGCAATTATGCAATCTGCAAATCCGGATCTGATTTTCGAAAATGCAATTGAGATCGCTTCAACTCCTGAAGCGCAATAACGGTTCACAGTCATTCCTGGAACCCGCTGTGGCAGACTCAGCAACGAAATCATTCTTCCAATCTGCAAACCCTGTTCGGCTTCGGGAACGGCGTTGCCAACTATTAAATCATCAACGCGCTGCGGATCGAGCTGCGGAACTTTGCTAATCAAATATTTAATTACATCTGCAGCTAAATCATCCGGGCGGTAATTTTTGAATCCGCCTCTTTTAGCTTTTGCAACGGCGGATCTGTATCCAGCTACTATGTACGTATCTTTCATAATTTTTCTTTTATTGTTTGAATTATTCTTAATTAATTTCTCGTATTAAACAAGGTTCGTTCTACAATGGAAAAACTGTAAAATGAATACTTTCTCTAAAACAGTTTGTTAAGCCTAAACCTTGCGTAACATCAGCTAATTTCTTAACGGTTTACCTGTTGTTAAAATGCTTTGAATTCTTTCCATCGTTTTCTTCTCGCCTATCAGACTTAAGAACGCTTCACGTTCGAGATCGAGAAGATATTGTTCCGAAACCAAAGTTGGTGCTGTCAGATCACCGCCGCACATAACGTAGGCAAGTTTCTCTGCAATCTTTCTATCGTGTTCGCTGATATATTTTGCATTGAAAAATGAAAACGCTCCGAGCAAAAGTGTAGAAAGCCCCGATCTACCGAGTACACGAATGTCTTCTCTAATAGTTGGTTTTGTGTAACCACGATTCGATAATTCGATCACAGCTTTTTTTGCTTCAGCGATAACGCTGTTTTGATTCATCACGTACGTATCGCGTCCGTTCTTGAAAATTCCAAGCTCGAAAGCTTTGTATGCGCTGGTTGCAACCTTTGCTTGAGCAATGGCAAGAAAATTATTTTGAAGTTCCGGAAAATCGAGTGCACCTTCCACCAATTTGTCTGCCGCTCGCATAGTCATTTCTTTTGATCCGCCGCCTGCCGGAATAATTCCAACTCCGACTTCAACAAGTCCTATGTATGTCTCGGCACCGGCAACAACTTTATCAGAGTGAAGACAGACTTCGCAACCGCCGCCAAGCGTTAATCCATGCGGTGCTGCAACGACAGGAATGCTCGAGTAGCGGCAGCGCATAGTTGAATTCTGAAATGTTCTAACTGCTAAATCTATTTCATCGTACTCCTGTTCGGTTGCAAGCATAAACATCATTGCAAGATTAGCACCCGCAGAAAAATTTGCGCCGTCGTTTCCAATTACCAATCCTTCGAAATTTTTTTCGGCGATTTCGATTGATTTGTTAATCGCTTCCAAAATTTCGGAACCAATTGTGTTCATCTTGGTTTGAAATTCGAGATTCAAAACTCCATCGCCGGTATCATGAAGTGTGGCACCTGCATTTTTCCAGACGGGCTGATTGGCGCGGCAGTTATCGAGAATTATAAAACTTTCTCTGCCGGGAATTTTTTTATACGAACCGGAAACCGTATCGTAATATTGTTTAACACCATCTTGAATTTTGTAGAACGAATTAAAACCTTTGGCAAGCATATCGTAAACCCATTTTGCCGGTTTAAGACTTGCTTCTTCCATTGCATGAACGGATTTTTCGAGACCAAGTGCGTCCCACGTGTCGAACGGTCCCAATTCCCATCCGAATCCCGCGCGCAGTGCATCGTCTATTTTGTAGATCTCATCCGCAATTTCCGGAACGCGGTTTGACGAATAGCGGAAGATCATAAACGAAAGTTTTTTCAGAAACTCTCCTGCTTTGTCTTTCGATAATGTTAATTGTTTGATTCTCTCTTTTAAGTTATCCACTTGTTTCGCCGCAGTAACCGAAGCAAATTTTGTTTTTGTCTGCACTTCATATTCGAAGGTATCAATATTCAATTCGAAAATTTCTTTTTTCCCTTCGCCGGTTTTAACTTTTTTATAAAATCCTTGTCCGGTTTTATCGCCAAGCCAATCATTTTTTACGAGTTTGTCAACGTAATCCGGAATTTGAAAAATTTCCCTTTCTTCATCGTTCGGACAATCTTTGTAAACATTGCTTGCAACTTTTACCAGCGTATCGATACCGACAACATCAGCCGTTCTAAATGTTGCGGATTTCGGCTTCCCTGTTATCGGTCCGGTCAGAGTATCGATCTCCGAAATTTTCAAACCCAATTCTTTCATTAGTTTGAAAACTGCCATCATGCTGAAGACGCCGATTCGGTTTGCAATAAATGCAGGCGTATCTTTGCAAAGAACGGGTGTCTTGCCCAAAAACAAATTGCCGTACTCCATCAGGAATTCAACAATTTCCTTTTGAGTTTTAGCGGTTGGAATAATTTCCATCAGAGGTAAATAGCGCGGTGGATTGAAAAAATGAACGCCGCAAAAATGCTTCTGAAAATCTTCGCTTCTTCCTTCAAGCATAGAATTGATAGGTATTCCCGAAGTGTTTGTTGTGATCAGCGTTCCCGCAGTTCGAAATTTTTCAACTTTCTCAAATACTTTCTTTTTGATATCAAGATTTTCAACTACGGCTTCAATCACCCAATCGCAATTTTTGATCCACTCCATATTGTCATCAAAATTTCCACATTTGATTCGCGATGCAAACGAAGCATGATAAAGCGGTTCCGGACTTGCCTTTATTACACTTAGCAAATTTGTGTTGGCAATTCTGTTTCGTACCTCGGGTTTATCAAGAGTTTGTCCTTTCCTGTTTTCATCGTCCGTCAGTTTATCAGGAACAATATCCAGCAGGAAAACCGAGCAGCCGATATTTGCAAAATGACATGCAATGCGCGAGCCCATTACTCCGGATCCGAGTACCGCTACATTTTTGATTCTTCTGTTCATATTAAGTCTCAAATATTTTTGATTTAGTTATGAAATTTGTTCTGGTGATTTATAAAACGTTGCTTGTAACTGATTCATCGTAAATTTTTTCGATTAGATCTTTATATTTTTCAGCAAGAATTTTTCTTTTTACTTTGAGTGTCGGGGTTAGTTCTCCTGTTTCCACACCCCAAAGGTCGGATACAATTGCAATCTTTTTTATCTGTTCGATATGCCCGAACCGTTTATTTTTTTTCAGTACATCTTTCCAGATACGGTCTTTCACCTCTTGTGAGTTCACAATATCCTCACGAAGAGTAAACTCCATTTTCTTTCCCTTACTCCATTTGCGTATAAATTCAAAATGAGGCTGAATGATTGCAGCTGCAAATTTCCTGTTTTCGCCAATCACCATAATGTGTTCGATAAAGAACGATTCCTTCATTTTGTTTTCGATTGGTGCCGGCGCAATAAATTTTCCGCCGCTGGTCTTGAAAATTTCTTTTAGTCTGCCGGTAATTCTCAGGTAACCGTCGCCAATAATTTCTCCTGTGTCTCCAGTATGAAACCATCCTTCTTCATCGATTGCAAGTTTTGTCGCTTCCGGATTTTGGTAATAGCTTGACATAACATTCGGGCCTTTTGCTAAAATTTCTCCTTGTTCCGAAATTTTAATCGAAACATCCGGAATAGGTTTACCAACAGTGCCAAAATAATTACCGTTTTTTTCGAAACGATTACAGGTTAGAACCGGGGAAGTTTCGGTTAAGCCGTATCCTTCAACAATCGGAATTCCTGCGCCTGTAAAAATTCTTGCCAACCGCGGTTGCAACGAAGCCGATCCGCTAACAATACCTTTGATTTCTCCACCGAGACCGGCAATCCATTTTACAAAAACAATCTTTCTGGCAAAGAATAATCTAAAATTATAGAACCAATTATTTTTTCCCCGGTGATCGTAATGATTTGCTAAGTTAACTGCCCAGCCAAAAATTGCTTTCTTCACCAGATTTAGTTTGTAACCTTCCGCCATTATTTTTTCAAACACTTTCTCGAGAAGGCGCGGCACAGTAATAAAAAAGTGAGGTTTAACTTCTTTTATGTTTTCACCAAGTGTATCTAAGCTTTGAGGATAATTGACCGCAGCTCCGATAATTATATAAAAATAAACTGCGGTTCTTTCAAAAATATGGCAGAGAGGAAGAAAGCTTATCGTTCGTTTGAAAAGCTGGATCGGCATAACCCGGGTGAGCGAGTTCACATTACTCATAATGTTCAAGTGAGTGAGCATTACTCCCTTTTGTCTTCCCGTTGTGCCCGAAGTGTAAATAATTGTTGCAAGATTTTTTTCTGTAATTCCTTTTTTAATTTCTTCAAGCCGGGGCATGAATGACTCGTCGGCAATATTGGTTATCTCCGACCAGTGGGGAATCTTTTCAATTTGATTGAATGTGAATACTGCTTCCACTTTTGTTTTTATTTTTTTGCTGACATTTCTAACCTTCTTGTATAATTCAAGATCTTCTACAAACGCAATTCCGATTTCGGCATCGTCAAAAATAAAAACATAATCGTCTTCGCTTATGTTCGGATAAAGAGGTACCACAATTCCACCCATTTGTAAAATTCCAAGATCAACAAAATTCCATTCAACTCTATTCCTGGAAATTATGGCGACCCTGTCGCCGGGATTAATTCCAAATTTGAGCAGACCAAGACTTACTTTATCAATAATTGTTCGAACTTCTGCGGTGCTGTATTTTCTCCACTCGCCGGTAACTTTGTCCGACAAAGCAACAGCGCTTGGGTAATGGTTAAGTTGATACGGTATTAGGTCAATCAACCTGTTCTGATTAAGTTCTGGTTTATTCAAGTCCCCTTCCGTTTTTTTATGATTAATGTTTCCGGAATGAAAATAATTAGCTGGGATCAAAGTAGCAAGCGAATTTTCGCCGATAATGAATTTTTGCCAGTACATTTGGGTAAAATATCTTAATTTTTACTAAGTTAAGTAGGTTTTAGGAAGAAATTTATGAAACTGCCGGATTGGAAAATCAGATTGATCTTTGGTTTGAAACTGAAACAGCTTCGCCAGGAAAAAGGATTATCTCTTTCCGAACTTGCAAAGAAAAGTTCGTTGTCAATTTCTTACTTGAATGAAATTGAGAACGGCAAGAAATACCCGAAAGCAGATAAGATTGCATTGCTTGCCCACACTCTTCAGGTAACATACGACAGTTTAGTTTCGTTGAAACTCACAAAGAACCTGGCTCCAATAGGCGATTTGCTCGAATCAAACATTCTGGAACAACTGCCGTTAGACCATTACGGTATTGATATAAATAAAGTCTTGCTGCAGATATCACAGGCGCCGCTTCAGTTAAGCGCCCTGGTTGCAACATTGATAGAGATGGCGAAAAATTCCGAACTTAGTCAAAATAATTTTAGCAAAACGGCAATCCAGACATATAAAGAGTTGAACGAAAATTATTTTCCGGAATTGGAAAATGTTGTTGATGGGTTCTGTTCAAAATTTGAATTAGACTCAATCAGCACAATAAATCTTGAAACGCTATCGAAGATACTTGTAGATAAATTTCATTTTACGATTGATGAAAAAACTTTAACGGAGTATCCCGAGTTCGGTTCTATTCGCGGTGTACATATTATCGATTCAAAGACAAAAAAAGTCTTACTTAATCAAAAACTTTTTCCGTATCAGAAATCATTTATACTCGGAAAGGAAATTGCATATAACTATTTGAATATCAAAGACCGGTCGCATATTTACTCCGATATAAGTTTAAACTCCTTCGACGAATTGCTAAACAACTTCAAAGCTTCATACTTTGCAACTGCATTGATGATAAAGAGAGAATCTCTAATTGAAGAACTATCTAAATTTTTCTCTTCTGAAAAGTGGAATGCCGAAGCTTTTCTTTCGATACTGGGTAAATACAACGCTTCCATCGAGATGTTTTTTCAAAGAATTACAAATTTGCTGCCGAAATATTTCAACATTTTCAGTTTTTTCTTTTTGCGGTTCAATTCGAAAATTAATTCGGACAAATATTCCCTCCAGAAAGAGTTGCGGCTGAATATCAGCGAAAATCCCGGCGGATATCAGATAAACGAACATTACTGCAGAAGATGGGTCTCGATAAAGGCATTAAAAAAGCTGGAGAATATTCAGCATGATGCAAGTCAAACCGGCGAAACAGTCGCATCGATTCAGAAATCAACTTTTGTAAATACACAAAATGAATTTCTTACAATAACGATTGCAAAAAAATCATCTTTCCTTGAAAACACGAATTTCAGCGTAACGCTTGGCATTTTACTAAATGATGAAGTCCGAAAAAAAATAAATTTCTGCAACGATCCGGAAATACCTTCGGTTATTGTAAACGATACGTGTGAACGCTGTAACATCAGAGATTGTGCCGAAAGAGTTGCAGCGCCCGTTGAATACGAAAAAAAAATTCGTGACGAAGAGCTAAAGAAAGCGTTGCGGAAGTTAATTGAATCCGGCGGCAATTAATAATTAAATCAGTACTAATTTATTTCTTCACAGAAAGATAAACCGTATCGGCTATTAAAGATCCAAAAACTCCTATACCGTTGCCCTGTATGTTCATTTGCGGTTCGTGAAAGTTTCCGTCAAATTCCTGAACATTTTTATACGTCAGCACAAAGTTCTTGTAATTATCGTCGCCGGCATAAACAATTATTCGATACTTGCCGTAAAACCAAAAATTAATCCAATCCAGATTATATTTTATCTCGCTACCGTAAGAATTTATATCCTGAAGCCATACTAACTGGTAACGAAAGCCGTCTAAATTTTTTGTAACGTCATCGCGCGTAACATTCATATAGGCATTATTATAGATAAAAGTGGAATCGCTCGCATTCAAAGAAACGATAGAGAAGGTATAAAAATTTGTTCCTGCCGAAGGCGAAAAAGTGATCGAAAAATTTTTCACTTCCCCATTTCCATCCCGCTCCCTGTAATACAACGGCTGAAGTTCAGTTAATGCTTGGTTAATTTTGAATCCTGAATTCGGAACATTTGTAACCGAACTTGCAAATAAGTTTTTTCCGTCAACGACCGAGTTAACCGTCAACTTGTAGCTCTTGCCATACCCGATTATCAAATCATTACCGGAATATTCGTAAAAAAATTTTTGAGCGTTGAATGTGAGTTTATAGACCCTGTTCGATTGCAAATCCACCAGCTTAGCATCGGCATTAGCCAGAATAATAGTCTTTGGATCGGATGAAGTATTCAAAGGGATATTTCGGGTAATCCTAATATTCCGAACCGGCTGACCGGCATACAAATATCCTTCAATCACAATTTTTGGTTCGTAAGTATTTTGCCCGATCTCAACAACTCCCTGTCCGCATGAATAAAAGATGGTTATGAACACTAATGCAGTTGACAATATTTTCAATTTGTTTTTCATATCGATTTTGTATTTACCAGATTAAAACTTTGCCGTTACACCAATGCTTGGAATTATGGGAAACATATTAACGTTACTAACTTCTTGCGTTACCTTATTGTTTTTAATTTCGTTTTTGTATTGAATGAACCAAACATTTTTCCGGTTGAGTACATTGAACACCTGAAAATACGGAGAGAGCGACCAGCCATTGTATTGAATTTCGTAAGCCAGGTTGAAATCGAGTCTTGAATAATATGGCAGGCGGAATGCGTCGATGGTTGAAGGATAAACTGCAAGCGAGTTTTTGTTAACATCCCAATCCGGCGCGCTGTTGCCAAGATAAATTGAACCCGGCAGGGTGATCGGCTGTCCGGAATAATATGTGAAGTTTGCACCAAGAGTCCAGCGTTTATCCGGATTAACAAATTGCCTTGCGTATAACTCGTTAAACAAATTGTTGAGATCTATATTAACCACAAGATTAACGGCGTGAGTACGGTCGTGTCTCGGTGGAAAAGGATTGCCTTGATTAACATTATCAACAGTGTATTTTGTTCTTGAGTAAGAATATGCCAGCCATCCGGTTAATGCACCAATTTCTTTTCTTAAAAGGAGTTCTACACCGTATGAATTTCCATCTCCTCTGTTGAATAATCCTTTGCTGTTGCTGAAAATCGGCAAATTATTTTCATCGTAACCGGTCGGAGAAAGTTTCGTAAAGAATGTGGGGTTATAAGAGTAAATGTTTTGATAGTCTTTGTAATATGCTTCAACTTCAAGTTCTATTTTTTCTGCAAGCGCTTTTTGGTAACCTAGAACAAAATGATCCGATGATGAAGCTTTTACATATTCGTCGGCTGTAGTCCAGATACTCACAAAAAACATTCTTGGAATTCTGTTTGAGTATTGACGAACAATGCCGGTAGAAAATTTTAAGTTGGATGATTCATCGAGCCTGTATTTAATAGTTAAGCGCGGGTCAAGATTTCTGAAAGGTACCAGGGATTCGAAGTAGTTGTAGCGAAGACCGGCTTCAACAATCAATACATTAAAAGGCTGCCAGTTGGTTGTAAAATATAAAGAGAGTAATCGCGGATGTCGCGCGGCATCAACTTTTCCGCCCGGAAAATTTTCTTTAAGACTGCCGCTCAAATTTTTAAATTCGAAGCCGGATTTGAAATTAAATTTTTCGCTGTAAAAATATTCGACAGCGCCTTTAAGCGTTACGTCGCGAATAATGTTTTTTTCTATGTACGAAACATCACTAAAATTGAAATCGGATGAATAGTAACTTCCGGTAAGCCAAAAATTTCCAAATAACTGCGGTGTAAAAACCGTTTTCCAATTTAGGCTTCCGGTTTGATTTCCCCAGTAATAATCAAAACCGAGAGATTCACTTCGCTTTTTATCGAGAACAAAATTTAGGTTATCTTTGCTACCGAAGAAACTCAAACTCAATTTATTCGACTCGCCGAGATCAAAAAAGACTTTCATATTTCCGTCGACAAAATAGTAATCCGGCACATTGTCAATCCATTTTGCCAGGGTTTGATCGATGTAAGTCCTGCGGATCGATCCGGAGAGCGAGCCGAACGAACCAAGCGGAGTTTGAAGCGTTGTGCTCAGCGAAAGTAGACTTAACGAAGCTTTGCCTTCAAAACGATTCCTGTTCCCGTCATTGTTAGTAATATTTATTACGGAAGAAAGCCGTCCGCCATATTCGGCGTTGAAAGCACCTTTGTAGATTTCAACTTTTTTGATTGCATCCGTGTTGAAAGTCGAGAAGAGTCCGAATGCATGTTCGGGATTATAAATGTCGGTTCCATCAACCATAAAAAGATTCTGATCAGGGGTTCCGCCGCGTACGTAAATTGCAGAAGAGAAATCCGAAACCGGAACAATGCCGGGTAATGTTTGAAGGGTTCTCATTAAATCTGCTTCAACAACTTGCGGTACTTTTCGCATTTCAACCTGTGTCAATTCAATTTTTGAAACAGGCTGATTAAAAAGTTTATCAACAGTACGCATTGAATCTGCGGTAATAATAATTTCGAGTCCAACAATATCTTGCGGCATTAACGAAATGTTTAAGCGTTTGCTTTCACCGGAACTCAGAGTAATTTTCGCTATGTGAGTTTTATAACCAATATAGCTTACATCAATTTCAAAAATGCCGGTATCAATTTGAGGAACAACGTAGTAGCCGCTAATATTTGTAGTTGCACCGCGGTTGATTTCCTTCACAAAAATATTTGCCCCTATTAATGTTTCACCGGTAGATGCATCGTAAACGAATCCGCTCAAAGTAGCTTTGTTATTTTGCGCGTAATTATTCACACAAAATAATTGCATTGTGCCAACTATGAGAATCAAATATCGTAGCCGGTATTTCATAACCATTTTAATAATCGGTTTTACAAATAGAATTTAAGTTCGTAGAATTTAAGTTTGTAAACTTACAAACGATAGTTCAAAAGGTAAATTCAATCTTCTCCGGTGTAAAATCTCTGCTTTTATAATAATTTGACGTTCTCCGCTGCTTTCGGTTGCCCTGCTCTTTCCGATACATAAAAAAGGTCAATAACACCGGTTTTAAATGAAATAAGGATGCCGATACCATAGCAGCTTGATTACGTTGAAATATCTTTTGGCGCAAACGTAAATAGTTTCCAATTTTTTATCTTTGCAATTACAAATATTTATTATTAAATAACAGATGCTACGCAAGGTTTGTGCTTAACAAACGAATTTTTGTTTTTTAGATAAAATATTCGTTTTATACTATATTTTTTCGTTGTAGGTCAACCCTTGCATAAGATTAAGTAAATAAGCCTCTAAACAAGAGACTCCATGAAAAACGAAGTAAAAAAAATCGCCGTGATATTTGGAACCAGGCCGGATACAATCAAACTTGCCCCTATTATTCTGGAGCTGAAAAAAGAAAAGAAATTTTTCAAAGTTGTAATAATTGCAACTGCACAACACAGGCAAATGCTGGATCAGGTGCTGGATGTTTTCAAGATTTATGTTGATTACGATCTCGACATAATGCAGCCGAACCAATCACTTGCTCTGTTGACAAAGAACGCCGTGGAAAAACTTGACGAAGTGCTTCAAAAAGAAATTCCCGATTTGGTCCTGGTGCAGGGAGATACAACAACAACTTTTGCCGGAAGTCTGACTGCATTTTACCGCCAAATACCTGTCGGACATGTTGAAGCAGGACTACGCACAAATGATAAAGCAAATCCCTTTCCGGAAGAAATAAACCGGAGATTAACAAGCACTATTTCCGATCTTCATTTTGCACCAACAGAAACTGCAAAGAGAGCACTGTTAAAAGAAAGTACTCCGCACAAGAAAATTTTTGTTACCGGCAATTCCGTTATAGATGCACTGAAAATTTCAATACAAAAAGATTACAAATTCAGTGTTTCATTGCTGAACAAGATAGCAGAGGAAAAGAGAAAGATTGTTTTGCTTACAATGCACCGGCGGGAAAATTGGGGTGAGCCGATGCGAGGTGCCTGTAAGTCAGTAAAAAAATTGGCGGATAAATATCCGAGTATGAATTTTGTTTTCCCGGTTCATCTTAACCCGGTTGTAAAAGAAGTTGTACACGACACTCTGGAAAACATTAAAAATGTTTTTTTAATTGCGCCACTGGATTATCTTGATTTCGTAAACTTGATGTCAAAATCATATCTCATAATTACAGATTCGGGAGGCGTGCAGGAAGAGGGGCCATATTTCGGCATCCCGATTTTAGTCCTTCGAAAAGTTACGGAGCGCCCGGAAGCAGTGAAGTTTGGAACGGTTAAACTTGTAGGCTTAGACGAAAAGAAAATTTTTCGGACTGCAGACAAGCTCTTAAGAGATAAATCAGAATACAAAAAAATGGCTTCTGCCGTTAATCCTTACGGCGACGGTTTTGCCGCAAAACGTACAATACAAATTATTAAGAACCATTTTGGGTTTTCGAAAGCGGAAGTAAAAGAATTTGTTCCTAAGAAGAAAAAGTAAGTTTATGCGCTTAAAGAATCTATTTGTGCGCCGCATAGTTTCCCGAGTTTTTATAATTCTTACCTGGGTGCTTCTCTGCGTTATTGCAAATCCGGCATACTCCTATCAACCACAAACCAAAACCATTCTTATTCTTGTTGAAGGAAACACAGACATAAAAAGTTTTGCAATGGCAGACGGACGGCAACTGGGCGAGCTGATGGGACATTTTCGTACTAAGACAACTATTAAAGGTGTTAATCAATATGTTAAAAACGAGATCCGGAATTACGATTTCATTTTTTACATCGGATACAAACTTAAAAACAACGTTCCAAAGTTATTTCTGAACGATGTTATCTCCTCAACCAAACCTATTATCTGGCTGAATACCGGCATAATCGAATTTAGCAAAAGTTACAATCTGAAAAAACTTTATGGTTTTACAGTTGCAGGTTACGATTCTATTTCCGGTTACAACATGGTGAAATCGGGCAACAAAGTTTTCACCAAAGGCGACGAGCACACAAGCGTCATTCAAATTACAGATAAAAATTTGGTACAGGTTCTTGCTTACGCTTATTCAACAAAGAAAAAGAAAGAAACGCCTTACATTATTAAAAATAAAAATTTTATTCTAGTAGGGGACTCGCCGTTTGCTTATGCAGACGAAACCGATCGTTATTTGCTCTTTGCCGATATGCTCCACGATATTCTCGGCGAGCAGCATGAAGAATCTCATTCCGCATTGATACGCATCGAAGACATCAGTCCGATGGATAATCCGGACAAACTTCGCGACATTGCCGATTTGCTTTCGGAACGGGGAATTCCGTTTTTGGTAAGTGTAGTTCCTTTTTACGTCGATCCCTCAGCGCAAACGAGGGTCAGCATGTCGGACAAACCGGATTTGGTTGATGCGCTTAAATATATGGTGAAGAACGGCGGAAGCCTTGTAATGCACGGTGTTACACATCAATATAAAGGTATAACTGCAAGCGATTTTGAATTTTGGGATGGAATGACAAACAAGCCAATCAAAGATGAAACAGAAGCGGGGATTGCAAACAAGATTGAAATTGGTATTCAAGAATTGATGAAGAACGGTTTGTACCCCATTGCCTGGGAAACCCCTCACTACACGGCGTCGTTCAAACTTTACCGGACCATTTTAAAATATTTTAGCACTGCAATAGAACAGCGGCTTGCTGTTGAAGATTTTGAGCACAGCCAGTACTTTCCTTACATTATTAACAACGATTTGTTCGGTCAAAAAATCTATCCGGAAAATTTAGGCTACATCCCGCTTGATAACAATAAAGACATTAGCCGTGCTGCCGTACAGAATAAGATCGAAGCTGCTAAAACAAATCTTTATGTTCGCGATGGTTTTGCCGCTTGCTTCTTTCATGAATTTCTCGACTTAGATTTGCTGGGCAATCTCGTAGACGGCATCAAAGCGCTGGGATACACTTACATCGATCTTCAGGATGAACCCAACCGGGTGAAAACTAAAGATAGAATAATTCTTACCGGCTCGCAAAGCTATACGCTTAATCTGGACGATCAATTTCTTGTTGAAGCTTATTACACCCGCAACGGTGAAATTAAAAGCAAAACTTATTCCGACAAACGTATAACAGGACAAATAACAAAAAGTATTTCATTGGAACAGGGCGAATTGTATCGTGCCGAACCCACCGAGTTCCACGAACGCGAGCTATCATTTTTTGATAAAGTTGCCGCTAAAGCAGAAAAAATTTACCAAAATATTTTTGTCTCCGAAGGAAATTGGAAAGAAGCACAACCGGTAATTTTGTGGAATCACTTTGCCAAAGGCGCAGCATTTAACGATCAAGCATCACTCGCTTCTGTTTTTAGGAGCGTGAATATCAATGTGGATACAATTTTCGTCGGCCAGAAAATTGATCTGCAAAATTATAATCTTCTCATCGTTCCTTATGCTTTCATCGATTCTCTAAAAGACAAAGATTACAGCACCATATATAATTATGTTGCCGAAGGCGGAAATCTTATAACCGATACTAAAAGTGAACTTGCAAAATTGTTCAATATTCACTTTTCGAATAATCAACTAAGAGTAAACAGAATCCGCGATGAATTTTATTCGGAAGAGCAGATTGCCTGGCGTTACTTTGAACTTGTGAACAAAATTGAAACGGACGACCGGGATGAAATTTTTTGTTATGATGAGTTCACACATATGCCTATGTTGATCGGCAGAAAAGTTTCGAAAGGAAAATTGATCTTTATTAATTCACGTTTCGATCCTTACACGCAGGAAGGTTACAGTCTATATCCTTATTTACTTGAATATGCAAAACGATATTTCGGGCTCCGTCCTTTTATCAGGCGGGATAATTTAGAAGTTTATTTTGATCCGGGTTTCCGCAGAACATTCAGCATAGAGAACCTAATCAAACTATGGGTGAAAGAAGGAATCAGGGTTGTTCATGCAGCAGGATGGCATGAGTATCCGAAATACACTTACGACTATAAACGTTTGATCGATTTGGCTCACGCAAATGGAATTTTGGTTTATGCATGGCTTGAACCTCCGCAGGTGAGTCAGAAGTTTTGGAATGAACATCCCGAATGGCGCGAAAAAAATTATCTCAATCAGGATGTTAGGCCTTCGTGGAGATATCCCGTAGCGCTTACAGATCCGCAATGCGTTGCAACTATGAATTATGAATTTAAAAAATTTCTCGAAAGCTACGATTGGGATGGCGTGAACCTTGCCGAGCTTTATTTTGAAGCTGCCGAGGGATTCAAAAATCCCAACCTTTTTACTCCGATGCATCCATCGGCAAAAGCAATGGTGATGAAAAATTACGGAATCGATCTGGGAAGAATATTTGATTCGACTTCATTATTTTATTGGAAAAATAATCCCATTGTGCAAAAGAGCATAACTGAATTCCGTGTAAACGAATTGAATTCGGTTTACGAAACTCTGCTTTCATCTTTTAAGCAGATCGCAGAAAAGAAAAAGGGGTTTGAAATTATAGTAACCGCCATGGATAGTTTCGGCTCGCCAGAATTGCGCGAGTACATCGGTGTGGATATGAAAAATATTATCGGGCTTCAAAAGAAATTCGATTTTACATTGCAGGTAGAGGACCCCGAACATTTATGGTCGACCGATCCGCTACGCTACATTAACATAGGAAATCATTATGCGTCACTTCTTGGCGGCAATGCAAAGCTTCTGCTCGATCTCAACATTTTGAGCTTTAGAAAAGAAAATGTTATTACCGCGTTTCCTACATTGATCCAGACCGGAACCGAAAGTTTTCATCTGATAAATGCAGCTGCAATTGGCGCACCGCGTTTTACAATCTATTCCGAATCGAGCGTGAACGCACAAGACATGTCGTTCTTTCCTTTTGCAGCATCGGTAAACGTGAACTACCGGCATCTGGATAACGGTTACGAATTTCATTCGCCCGTTTCCTTTACCATTGAACTTCCGAAAGAGGTAAAAGTGTTGAACGTAGACGGTTATCCAGCTGCGCCGTTCCGTCAAAATCTGTTTTTAATACCTGCCGGCAATCATACTGTTACTTTCTTCGAACAGAATATTACTTCGTTTTCGACGCACGAACTTCAGACAAACATACTTTCATGCACCGGTAATTTGCTTTCTGTTGCTTACGGGCTGAAAGATTTAAAATTTGTTTATGAATCGGACAGCCGGACACTTATTTCGTTAAACAAAGAACCGACTGCGGTAAAAATTGATAATGCCGATTACAAGTTTACTGTTATGAAAGGGAACGATAGTTACACTATTTTTCTTCCGCCGGGAAAACATTATGTAGAATTAGTTGCCGGTGATGCGTTCTCTTACGGAGTGAATCTGACTTCGTTATTGTCATCTACCGGAATTGCAATTTTTGGAACACTTGCTGTGGCATTGCTGTTTGTCATGTATCTTTCCTTAAAAATAATTAGAAAAAAATACTCAACTTCTTAAGCT
>CAZQQC010000031.1:0-23287 GCA_964595365.1 uncultured Melioribacter sp. | reverse complement strand
TATACCGAACTTTTTGTATCACTTTACCAAAACTGCTTGTTGAGTGAAGGTTTTTTGAAAAACCAATTCCTGTTCTTTTCGGATTTCTACCTAACCGGTGATCAAATAAAACACAATCGGTAATCTTACATTCCCGCACTTCCCCGCTTTTCGACCCGTCTGCCGCCGGGGCAGGCTCGATGAGACGGAGTTGAAGGGGTCATCAATCAATTTTACAGTAGTCGGTGGTTATCAACACCTGCCTCGACTTGCGTCGGGTAAGGCGGGATGGAAAAAATCGACAGTTCAAATTTTCAGAAAATAAAAAAGCCCGATTACAAATAATAATCGAGCTTTTGAAGTGCACCCTGGGGGATTCGAACCCCCGACCTGCTGATTAAGAGTCAGATGCTCTACCAGCTGAGCTAAGGGTGCGGTGCAAAAATAAATAAAATTAGCCTTCACACAAAACTTGAATCTAAATTCACTTTAAAACGGGATATTACGAAACGATTTGAAAGAAAAGATGGACCTACACTTTAGTTGTAAGCCCATCATTAAGTGAAGATTTGAATTTATTTTTTTGTAGCTACAAGTTTTCTCATCTTGCTATGCTTCCTACCGTAGAAAACGTAAATCATCATTCCAATTACAAGCCAAATAAATAAACGCAGCCAATTTTCTTCCGGCAACGAAAACATTAACATCAAGCACGTTACAATTCCTGCGATAGGCACAAAGGGAAACCATGGCGATTTGAAAGGTCGTGTTGCATCTGGATGGGTTTTGCGCATAATGAGAACGGCAGAACATACAATAACAAAGGCAAACAATGTTCCAATGTTTACTAGCTCTGCCAAAATTCTTAACGGCAGTAATCCGGCTAACGTGGAAACAAAAATTCCTGTTAGTATTGTTGATTTCCAGGGCGTTCTAAATTTTTCGTGTACTGCACCGAAAAAACTTTCCGGAAGCAGTCCGTCGCGCGCTATTGCTAAAAGTACACGCGGCTGACTTAACATCATAACAAGCAGTACGGAAGTTATGCCAGCAACTGCTCCTAATGAAACTAATATCTGTGCCCAATGTAATCCTATCTGGCCGAATGCATCGGATACAGGTGCATCAATATTTATTTTATTGTAAGGTATCATTCCTGTTAACACGGCTGAAACAGCAATATACAGGATAGTACAAATGATGAGAGAGGTAATAATTCCAATCGGGACATCACGCTGGGGATACTTTGCTTCTTCGGCATGAGTTGAAACCGAATCAAAACCGATGTATGCAAAAAAGATCATTGCTGCGCCGGCAAGTACTCCAACCGGCGTTCCTCCAATGCCGGTTCCACCAAAAACTGTTTTTCCCCAAAGACTTACTCCGGTATATCCGTAAGGTGCAAAGGGTATCCAGTTGTCAGTATTAACGTACATTGCACCTACAACTATCACAAATAAAACGATGATCAGTTTAATGCCCACAATTACTGCATTAAATCCTGCGCTCTCCCGGATGCCTTTGACGAGAATTGCAGTAATTATTAATGCAATCAGAATGGCAGGAAAATCTATTGCCGATCCTGTCATCCAAAGCATGCCGGTATTAGGGTTAAAGTCGAATGGCGAGCGTGTTAATGCAAGAGGAAGTTTAACATTCCAGGTACTAAGAAAATCTTGAAAATATTGCGACCACCCATGTGCAACGGTTGCAGACGCAACTGCATATTCCAGGATCAAATCCCATCCAATAATCCATGCCATCATCTCTCCCAACGTAGCATAGGCATATGTATAAGCAGAACCGGCAACGGGTACCATAGAAGCAAACTCTGCATAACACAAAGCTGCAAATATGCATGCAATTCCTGAAACAGCAAATGATAGAACAACAGCAGCTCCGGCTTTATCGTGTGCTGCAATTCCGGTAAGTACAAATATTCCTGTTCCGATGATTGCGCCAACACCCAAACTCGTTAAGGCAACCGGTCCCAGAATTCTGCGTAATCTATTTTCCCCGTGTAGCTCTTCTAATAGAATGTGCAGAGGTTTCTTGATAAACAGTTTTTTCATGGTCCCTCTGATTTGTAAAAAAATATTTTCGATTTCTATGAATTAAATTTTTGCAAATATTAGATTTTCTTTCAGTAATCGCAATTACAAAATTTGTTAACTCAATTCCGCGATAGAAATGGAAAAAAGTCTCAGGTAAGTAAAAAAATAAGGATTATCTTTGCAGAGAAAAAATCACCTAATAGGTGAAAAACAAAATTTGTGTTGCTTATCGCCCGTCTCTTTGCTATTTGCTTTCGATAAAATATTTGCTACTTTGTTTCTGAGTTTATTAGGAGGTCTAAAATGCTTCCATATCATATCTTCTTACTCAACAAACCCAATTAACCAACGCATGGGGAAATATGACGTAGAAAAATTCTTCCTGTGAATAGTACAAATAACTTTTCTGATACTCGGAAGGAAAAGAATCAATATAAAAGCAGTTATGACAAAAACAGTAAATCATTTAGAATAAGTGGGTGGGCTATTTTCAACCTTCTTATTAAGTTTAGTATATAAATTATCCATCTCTTGGAGGTAATTATGTCTGTTGTTCTTGATGGTTCAAATTTAACTGTAGAAAAGCTTGTTGCGGTTGCCCGCTTCAATGAAAAAGTAGAATTGGATTCTAAAGCCCTCGAAAGAATTAAAGTATGCCGTGCGATGTTAGAAGAAAAGATTCAATCTCACGAAATTATGTACGGGGTTAATACCGGCATAGGTGAATTTTCCGAAGTTGTTTTGAATGATGAACAGGTAAAAGATTTTCAAAAATATTTAATCTATAACCATGCTGCAGGAATCGGTGATCCGGCGCCAATCGAATACGTACGCGGTGCAATAGTTGGGCGAATTAATGTTCATGCCCACGGTATGTCGGGCATTCGTCCTGAAATTACACTGACGTTAATTGAAATGCTAAACAAAAATGTTACACCTGTAATTTGCCAAAAGGGATCGGTAGGTGCCAGCGGCGATCTTGCGCCGATGAGTCAAATTGCTTTACTAATGCTTGGTGAAGGCGAAGCATTTTATAAAGGCAAGAGATATCCCGGAAAAGTTGCTTTCGAAAAAGCAGGGATAAAAATTCCAGGACTTTATGCTCGGGACGGGCTCGGCACTATCAATGGTTCAAATGTTTTGACTGCTATGAGCGCAATTCATCTTTACGATATGAACCGGTGGCTTAAGCAGGCAGAAATTGCTTGTGCAATGTCTCTCGAAGCTTTGTATGCAAACTTGAAACCATACGATGTTCGCCTTCACGAAGTACGCGGATTTAGAGGAGCTGTTAGAAGCACACGCGCAATTATGAAATGTATTGAAGGAAGCGATCTTCAAACAGGTAAATTGAAAATGAAAGTACAGGATGCATATTCGATGCGCTCATCCCCGCAAGTTATAGGCGCAGCCCACGATGCTGCTACATATGCAAAAGAACAGATTGAAATTGAATTGAACGGTGTTGGTGACAATCCGATTTTTTTGCCGCAGCATAAATTAACTCTAACCGGTGCAAACTTTCAGGGCACGCCGGTCTCGCTGCCAATGGATATGGCGGGAGCTGCAATCACAATGATAAGCGTTCTTTCGGAAAGAAGATTGAATAGACTTCTCAATCCAGCTCTCAGTGTAGGTCTTCCGGCATTTCTAACAAAGGGTGCCGGCATGTTTTCGGGATTGATGTTAAGTCAATACACTGCCGATACTTTGATTGCCGAACAAAGGATCTTATCGATGCCGGCTTCAATTCAGTCGATTCCCGCTGCGGCAGACCAGGAAGATTTCGTTTCGATGGGAATGAATACTGCAATTAAGAATGCACAAATTATCGACAACGCATACGGAGTTCTGGGAATAGAATTTATCGGCGCCGCACAAGCACTCGACTTCCGCAATTTTGTAAACGGGAAAGGCGTTACGAAAGCAAAACAAATTGTTAGAAAATATGTTCAGCATCTCGACGTTGACCGTCCTCTTTATCCCGATCATACAAAGATGAAAGAAGTTGTAAAGAGTTGTGAAATTTTGGAAGAAGTAGAAAAAGAAATTGGAAGCTTAGAATAGAACATTTGGGGTTCAGGTTTAAAGGCGATAGGATGTATCGCGGCTTTGATCTCCCACTTGCTAATCAACTTGCCATCCGTTAGTTTTAATTAGAGTATTTACTCTCACTTCATTTTATAAACTTTCATTGGAGGTATACAATGACAATGAAAGTATTAGGATCATATGAGAAAGCCCGCATTTATATTGACAGGCATTATCAGGCTTCGGAGGAAGCAAAAATCCGCAAAAGAAAAATGAATCCGGGACCGGTCATAACGATTTCGCGGGAAACTGGTATAGGCGCTACAGCAATCTGCGAAAAGTTGACCGCCTATTTCAACAAGTACGCAATTGATGAATATGACGATTGGACTTTTTTCGACCGTGGATTGATCGAAAGAGTTATGGAAGACCATCACCTGCCGGAACGTTTCAAAAAACATTTGTCGGAAGAGAAACCCGCAAAGATCGATTCGTGGTTCGGTGAAATACTTGGAATCACACCGTCAAAACTTTCGCTACTTCACAAAACTTCCCGAACAATTCTAAAACTCGCAGAATTTGGAAACGTTATTTTAGTTGGAAGAGGCTCCAATATTATTACTTCAAATTTAGAAAAAGCTTTTCATGTCCGCCTTGTTGCGCCCTTTAATTACAGGATTGAAAATGCTATGAGACTTTACAACGTAACCAATAAAAAAGCAGCGGAGTTTATAAAGGAAGAAGATGAAGCCCGGAAAAACTATGTCTGGAAGTATTTTCACAAAAATGTGGAAGACCCCCTTTTGTATCATGCAGTCATCAATACCAACCTATTAAAATTTGAAGAGATTGCGGAAATGATCGGGCATTGTGTTGTGAAAAGATTTTCTCGGTTTTTTACATTTAAGCATCTTGAAACAATTGATGAATAACCATAGTGTAAGGTTATGAAAAAACAAAGTGATATTATGAGCGGGGCCGTTAACGCATTGCTTTTGGTGTTGCTTATTGTTCCGTTATCAAATACCGGCTCTGAATATTTTCAAAAAATAAAAAAGGGAAAGCAAATGGAGCTTAAAATTTTCAGCCCTGCTTTTACCGAAGGCTCATTGATTCCGGCTCGATATACGTGCGATGGCTTGGACGAATCTCCACCGTTAAATTGGAGCGGTGCACCCAAAGAAACAAAAACTTTTGCCATAATTGTCGACGATCCAGATGCACCCGGCGGCGACTGGGTTCACTGGGTAATATTCAACATTCCGGCTTCAACAACAGGTTTGAAAGAAAATGCATCGTTAAGCGGAAACTTTCCTGATGGCATTGTCCAGGGTTTTAACGACTTTCGAAAAAATTATTACGGCGGTCCCTGCCCGCCTTCCGGAACGCACCGCTACTATTTCAAACTATATGCACTTGATACGGTTTTTTCATTAAAAGAAAGCACCGGCAAAAAACAATTGCTTGAAGCAATGAAGGGTCATATTATTGCGGAAGTTTATTTAATCGGGAAATACAAACGCACAAGGTAACGGTTCAAAACCGAACTGTACGGAGCTATGCAGAAAAATGCTTTGTCTTCATTCTTGTTCAATTGGAGGAGAATATTATAATGAATCGCATTCCGGTTGTTCTTTTCATTTGTTTTTTAGTTCTTTTTACATACACTTCGCAGATTAGAGCCCAGTCTAATACCTTCGAGAACACTTCGCTTGATGTTGTAACAGACGCCGTAGCTATTGCATTGGGAGAATCATTTGTTGCCAATCCGGAAAATCAATTTGCGTTTTTTGAAAATCCTGCGGTTATCCCGGTTCAGAGCCAAATGCAGTTTTTCTACAACTACCGCTCTCACAATTGGTTGTCTCTGGTAGAGAACACGAAATATATTTCGGCAGGCGGCAGTATTACTACTTCGATAGGAAATTTCGGATTTGCCTTTAATCAATTTTCGACAAAACCGATATCGATAATGTCGTTTACAGGTTCGAATATTATTTCGAACGATAAAAACCGGACGTTCATTCTTTCTTATTCCAATAGTATATTAAAAAATTTTTTCGCGGGAGGTAGCGTAAAATTATTCGATCGTTCGCTAAGTACTACCGGAATGGGTTATTTGGTTACAACTAACAATGCATTTTTATTTGATGCCGGAATTCTCTACCGGACAAACGGATTTTTTACCAGCGGAAAGACAAAAGATAAATTTAATGCTGGGGCTTCACTTCAAAACTTTGGAACCGACTACAAAGAAAAATACAGTTCTCTCTACATCGAAACTGGTATTAAGAAAATTCCCCGCTTCTTTCGAATTGGTTTTGCTTACCAGTTGAGCACAGTTGCAGGACAGAGATTACAGGCAGATGTCGATTTACTCTTAACCGGTGAATACAAACGTCTTTTGAATCCCGGAGAACAAGAACAGAACAATATCAATTATTGGGGCACAGGAATCGAAGCAACATTGTTCAAAATTGTATCGCTGCGGTTGGGGGGAATAGCATTGCCCGGGAATAGCGTTCTTTTCGATAAAGGAAAATTTAATCTTCGTTACGGTATCGGTCTAAATTTTCCGCTGGCAGTTGTTGGTTCGGGTCATCCTATATTTGTTAAGTTTGATTATGCAGTAATTCCCATCAGTCCGACTACATTAGAAAAATCACAAAATTCATTGTACGCATTCGGAGTTTCGATCGTTTACAATAAATAGTTCCGGTACCGGTTACTACAGTCCCGGTTATTAGCGGATAAAATTATTCTATGTTGTTTGGACAAACTAATTTGAAAATTTTTTCACATAATTATTCCGGTTATATGCAAAAAATCAATTCATTTTTTAGGTATAGAAAATAACCGGATAGAGTCGATGACAATTCTGAATTTCAACGACAGTCGTAAAAAATAAAGAGAGGTTGGCTCAAAAGTACTTGTTTAATCTAAAATAAACCACGGATAGCACAAATTAAATAGATTTTCACAGATTTATTTTTTGATAAATTACTTTTGAGCCAGCCTCTCTTTTTTGTGAGCACGGGTGGGATCGAACCACCGACCCTCTGCTTAAAAGGCAGATGCTCTACCCCTGAGCTACGTGCCCGCCATAATTTCAGTTTTATTAGATCTGCCCTAAACAGATTCTGAAAATTGCGGGTGTAAATATAATCCCTCACTAATTAAAATTCAAAGCCGGGGTTTCCCCCGCACAATTTGTAGCTGCTTCTAAGCCGCATATCAGAAGACCACATCAAGCGGTACTGAAAATCATTTTAATTAACTATTTTTAGTACGTCAAAAAGAAATTTGAATTACTCTTAATGAAAGACTCGAGAATATTAATAGCAGACGACGATGAAACTCTATGCTATCTCCTGAAAGAGGAATTGGTAAACGAAGGCTACATTGTTGATGTTGTTTACGATGGAAAAGATGCAATCGATCTTTTGAAAAAACGGTTTTATGATGTGCTACTTCTCGATCTTGAGATGAGAGAAGTTCATGGTGAAAAAGTTTTAAATTACGTTAAAGATAATCATCCCGCACTGCAGGTTATTATTCTAACTGCAAAGTCGGATATCCGCACGGCGATCGATTGTATCAAACAAGGAGCTTATGATTTCATCACCAAGCCTTACGAGTTTGGTCAGCTTTGCGTTACTATAGAACGGGCGCTTGAATACAAAGACCTTGTCATTAAAAATAAAATCCTTTCATCAAAGGTAAGTGCTGCACCGCCGAGTACAATTATCGGTGAAAGTGAAGTTATAAAAAATGTTTTAAGGCTTGCCGAGAAAGCTGCGAGGTCAGAATCCAATATTTTGCTTGAAGGCGAAACCGGAACAGGCAAAGAACTTTTTGCCGAGTTCATCCACAAAAATTCCAACCGTGCAGATAAGCCGTTTGTAGCCATCAATTGTGCATCGCTGCCCGATCAATTAATAGAAAGCGAGTTATTCGGTTATGAAAGAGGTGCGTTTACAGACGCCAAAACTTCCAAGCAGGGATTGGTTGAAATTGCTCACGGCGGTACTCTTTTTCTTGATGAGATTGGAGAGCTCAGTCTAACGCTTCAACCGAAGCTCTTACGATTTCTTGAGAACGGAGAGTTCAGACGAATCGGCGGCGTTACTAATCTAAGTTCATCGGTAAGAGTAATAGGTGCAACAAACAAAAATCTTACTGAAGAAGCCGAGAAGAAAAATTTCCGAAGAGATTTATTGTTCAGGCTGAACGTTATCACATTAACAATTCCGCCGTTAAGAGAAAGAGAGGGTGATGTTCTTCTGCTTTCGGATTATTTTTTGCGGAAAAATTCGCCGGTGCGTTCCGTCAAAAAATTAGCGCCGGATGCAAAGAAAGAACTTCTCAGATATAATTTCCCCGGCAACGTACGCGAACTTGAACATGTAATTGAAAGATCGATTATTTTTTCTGAAGGAGGTACTATTCATTGTAAAGACTTGAACTTGCCAAAATCGGATTTTGATTTTTCAAGCTACTCAAACGAAGATGGTGCAATTCTTACAATCGGTGAAGTTGAAAAGCTTCACATCAGGCTGGCTTTAGAACGCAACGACTGGAACCGGGAAAATACTGCAAGAGCTCTCGGTATTAGCCAGAAGACACTCTACTCGAAAATTTTAAAATATAATCTAAAATAAAATGCCGGAAGATCTCTCAAAGTCTAATAAACATTTTGCGCACGATCTGAACAATATACTTACCAGAATTTTAAACACGGTAGAGCTTATAAAAAGAAAAACCGGAGGCTCAACAGAAATAACAAGTCTACTTAGCAGTATAGAATCAAGCGCGTACATTGCTTCCGAACTTGTTGAAGATGCACTTATAACCACCGCTAGGAATGACTCGCTTTCCAGAAAAATAAACTTAAATTCAATTGTCAACGACGTAGTTAGAACTTTTGTTCACCAGTGGAAGGAACGGATTTCTTTTCAACTGGATCTTTTTCCACGGCTTAATGTTGTTTGCGGAAAGTACTCGGACTACTACCGAATTTTTTTAAATTTGATTACCAATTCTGTCGAAGCAATTGATGGAACGGGCGAGATTACGATATCAACAAAAAACATCGACGATTCTATCCGGATCTGCATCGGCGATACCGGCAAAGGAATTGCTACGGAAAATATTCCGCATATTTTCGAAGACAACTTTTCCACAAAGACAAACAATGATTCGCGCGGTGTAGGTTTATCGATAGTAAAAAAAATCATCGACAGTCACCACGGAACTTTATCAGTAGACAGCGAAGTTGGTAAAGGGACTTCAATCAGTATTGTTCTGCCTGCTTTTATACGCCATGAAATTCCGGTGAAGCACGGGAAAAAAACAATTCTGGTTGCCGAAGATGAAGATATTCTGCTGGAACTCTTGTGCGAACTGCTCCAATCATGCAACTACGATGTGCTTACAGCCCGCAATGGAAATGAAGCGCTCGATACGATAAAATTGAATCCGGTCGATCTATTGTTGATCGATCAGAAGATGCCCGGCATGAACGGCACCGACTGTGTGAATGAAATAAGAAAAGACAATATGCTTCTTCCAATTATTCTGGTAACCGGCTCACAGTTTGATAATCAGCCGTTCAACACTGTTAGCCGCATCAACAAAATTGTAAAGAAACCATACAACTTTGAAGAACTTCTCGCCGCAATAAACGAGCTGCTTGCTCTCTAAATTTTTTCGTTTGAATTCAAATCGATTATATTCTGGTTGTTAACGTAAGGCGCGATAACAGGCTTCCGTATCGAGCTAAGTTTTTCAAGTACTGTTAAAATTTCGCGTGCGGCGTTTTCTATAAACTCTATTCTTTTCAAAATTATATCGTGCGAGAAATTGTTTCTAGAAAGTTCTCTCCGTATGGCAGCGGTTGATAGATTTATTTGTGTCAACGGCTGTTTTATTTCGTGATTGGCGGTAACTACGGTTGCAGCATAAGTCTTAACTTTTTCAACTTCGACCAGAAGCTGGTTCATTTCGCTGAATCTCAGTGCCGAATTAATTCTGGCAATCAATTCATTTCTGTTGAACGGTTTCTTCACATAATCGAACGCTCCGGATTGCAATCCTTTCTTAAGGCTTTCGGTTTCCGACAACGCAGTTACCAAAATTATCGGAATTAACTTTGTATCTTCTCTTGTTGTCAGCGTTTTACAGACATCGAAACCGGAAATATCCGGCATCATAATATCCAGCAATATGAGATCGGGTTTCTCTTCAATTGCTTTTTGAATTCCCATTGTGCCGTCGTAAGCTTTAACTACTTCAAAGCCTTCCCGCTCTAAACGGTTTTGGAGCAAGAACACATTATCCGGGTAATCATCAATAACTAAAATCTTTTTCATGAATACCCCGCGGTTACATTTTTAATGTGCCTTTTAAATTTTGCAGCAAGAACCTGGAAGTCGATCGGCTTGGTTATGAGATCATTAAAACCATTTTTTTCGATAACGTTTTTATTATCTAGCATTGCATATGCCGTTAAAGCAATAACAGGAACTCTATCGAACTGCTTCTGGGTTCGAATGCGTCTTATAGTTTCAAAACCATCCATCTGCGGCATCATGATATCGAGAAGTATAAGATCGGGATTAACATGATTGAGCATTACGAGGCACTCTGTACCATTGTGCGCAAAAATTGTATCGCATTGCAGTTGCTTCACATATTCTCCAATTGTAAATAATGCGTCGCTGTCATCATCAACTATTAAAACGGTCGGTTTCGCATTAGCGTATTTTTTTTCACCGTTTTTTAACATTGTATCGGCGGCTTGTACATCCGAAGCTTCTTCAATCAAACGCATTCTTTTGTTAGTTAAAGTATCGTCGATGCGTAATCGTTCGCGAAGATTTTTCAGCACATCGAGCGGGTGCGATTTTATCTTTAATGTCAGTTGTCTCAATTGCTGTGTTAGGTCATCATTCAATTCTTTAGAAAACTCCGAAGGAATTTTTAAAATCATAGGAATATGTTTGCTGCTTTTGTTCCGCGATAGCTCGCAGCTAATCTGCAACGAATTCTTGCCGAATGAGAGAAGATCGATAATAATTAACTGGGGATTTTCTTTCTCTATAAGGTTTATCATGTTATTTACTTCGGAGATGTAGAATAATTCGAACGCACTGTTTTTCAAGCCGGCAAGAATTTCATGTTCTTCTTTATTCCAATCGATCAATGCAATTTTTCTGATTTGAGTTCCGAAAAATTTTTCTGCCTGTTCAACTTTCGGCTTTAAGTTTTCTATAGACAACGGATTAACAAGGAAATCAAAAATTTCCGATTCCCAGCCAACTTTTTCTTCTTCAATTATCATAGTAAGTAAAATAGGAATTTCTCTCGTTACAGGTTCGGTTTTAAGAGCGGCAACCAATGCCCAAACATTTTCCTCTTTCAAAAACGGATTTAGTACAATAACACTTGGTTTTTTTTCCCTGGCAGCTTTTAGGCTCTCTGCATAACTGGATGATATTAGAATTTCATAATCATATGACTGAAGGTAGTCGCTAATAAATTTTTGCGACTCCGGATTATCGGTAATTATCAATATTCGCTTCTTCTCCGGTTCTTTCGGTGCCGCCTCGGATACAGTGAGAAATTTATGACCGAACTTTTTTAATACATCCAGTATGGCATTAGGCAGAATGACGGAAAATTTTGCTCCCTTTCCAATTTCGCTTTCAACATAAATCCTGCCGTCCAACAATTCCACATATTTTTTACTGATAGCCAGCCCCAAGCCGGCACCACCATGTTTCCTGGAGATACTGCTGTCTGCCTGACGAAACTCTGCAAAAATAATTTTCTTGTTCTCTTCCGAGATACCGATACCGGTGTCGGCAACTTCGATTTTAAGATCGCTATCGTTTATAATTTTTACCGAAAGGGTAACGGAGCCTTCGTTTGTAAACTTAACGGCATTTATCAAAAGGTTGAGTAATATCTGTTCCAGTTTGGTTTTATCGGATTCAATCAGTATGTCCGTGTCTTCGGAAATATCGATAACAAACTTGATGTTCTTCTCGGCAGTCAGTTGATAAATGTTAGGTGAAATTTCATCGAGAAGATCATTCAGCAAGAAACTGTCTTTCTTTATCTCAATCTTTCCGGAATCAAACCTCGAGAACTCTAAAATGTTGCTGATAAGTTCCAGCAACTTCTTTCCGTTCCGGTGTATAATGTTCAGCCTCCCTTTGATGGAATCGGTGAGAATGGAATCGTTCAGCATCAAATCCGTTAAGCCGAGAATTGAAATTAACGGGGTTCTAAGTTCGTGCGACATGCTAGCAAGAAATTCCGATTTAACTTTTGTCAGTTCAACAGCTTTAGCGCGCTGATTTTCAAGTTCGTCTGCCTTCTCGCGCAATTGTTTATGTAACTCCTTAAGCTCTTCATTCTGAACCGTGATTTGTGCATTTTGTTTCTGGTATTCATCATTTAGTATTCTCAGTTCGCCAACAAGATTTTCAAGCTGTTCTAACGATTTTGCGTTTGCCAAACCGATTGCCAGTTGTTCCTGAATATTATCGAGATATTTTATAACCTCTACCTGAGGTTCCGATTCCGATGCGAGCTCAAGAACCGCAATTGTCTCTTTGTTATAAACTACCGGATAGACGGTTAAGTACTTAAGTTTTATCGTGGCAATTCCAATCTGCACCTCGGGAAAATTACCGCTAAAATGAAATTCGATCTTTTCCTTTTTGCCAATTGCATTGTTATACATATCCGTATTAAGACTCAGCGCTGCCAAATTTTTGCCGATACCGTATGAAGAAATCAATCGCAAGGATTTATTTTCGACCATATGGAAAACACCAAGAGTTAAACCTGTAGCCTTAATAATTTTGGAAAGTGCTGCGTAAGAAATTTCTTTCAGTGTTGGATTCTGATTAATTAAAGTGATGAATTCGGAATATTCTTTCTCTGCTTTTTTATTTCTAACCAGCTCGTCGAGCATCTTGTTGAATACACCGCTTAAATTTCCAATCTCATCATGCGTAATTACCTCTACACGATGATCCATGTTGCCCTTGCTTGTAATTTCTGCCACATTGCTCAGCAAGAAAATCTGTCTTCTAATTTTTGCCGTCGAAACCAACACTACAATAAAAGTAACAGCACTGCCGGCTAAGATTATTATTATCATAACGACGCGGAGGGTATCCCGAAAATCTGTTCCCTCTTTGAAAGCATCGAACACAACAAAATTAACTTTTGCCTCCGGAGAAAAGTAAAGTTTTGGTGTGTACAGGGTAGCGATAAAATCTCCGTTACCGGATTCGACAGAGTAAATAGAATAGCTGTTTTTATATTTTAAATTGCGAACTGCATTTACAACATTGAGCAGGTTAGCCTGATTCCTGTCCGAATGTGAAAATTCGACCGGTACATCATTGACGATAAGCGCAACTTCGGAACGGATTTTTTCTGAGATCCGGTCTAACATCTTTGCCGATATTAAATTGCCGTAATAAATCATTCTTCCGTTTGCAAGTTGCGCATATCTCAAAATTATATTCGGATTGTTCACAAAGAATTGATGAAATGAAAATGATCTTGTGTTAATAAACGATTTACTGTTAGTCTTAGACTCCTGCGAATTGATTAACGAGTCGTTAATCAACGTAAAGATAAAATCGATCGAGGTTGAATCAATATTGAGTGAATTGAAATTGCTAAGGTTCGGAATAAGATTGCTGAAATCGGAATCCGTCTTCAAGATTTCGTTTTGAAGCGCAATGACCAGATCGCTTGTTGCGTTCAGAACGGATTTTGATTGCTGCTGTTGCAATGCCTTGCCTGCCAGAGAATAAAAAATGACCGTAGACGATACGGAAACTACAACCACAACCAGAAATGTTATCAATATGAATTTGACATTCAGCTTCATTCGATTGAAGGACCTCCAGATTCACTTTGCGAGATGGACGGAAAAGTTTTATAAGATGCGTTACGAGCGCATCTCAAAAGGGTAAGTTATTTCAATGTATCTATTTTTTTTCTGTATCACCCGCCGATTTTTTTATTTGCTCCTTATTATTTTTAAGCATCTCTATATTTTTAGTTCTTTCGTTGCGCAGAACCGACTCGCTTTTTTCAGTTTGAACTCTTTCCTTCAGGGTCGGAAGAATATCTGCCTTAATAAGCATAATAATTTCCTTTCTAATATTTTCAGTTTGATCGTATCCAAAAATATAGCGCAACCCGAATACCCACCACGGCAAATCTTTCAAGAATGGAACGCCGCGCCGGGTATTAAGTTCTTGATTCTCGAAAAGACCACCCACAGCAGTTTCTTCGCCATCCAATAACAAAACATCCGTGGTTATTGCATTCTTGCTAACATTTGTGCTGAGAGCGTCTCTCGATACAACGCTGCTGCGTTCAATCCTTAATTTTAAAAGTATGTAGTTAACCCCATCTTCTTTGTAAACATAAGGCGTAACGTCGACAATAGTTCCTGTCGGATAGAATCTATCGATCAAGTTGCCAGCAAAGTCTCTTTCCTTTATCGAAAAATCGTTTCCTACCTGTGTCTTTCCGGCAATACCGTTTCGTGCAATAATGGTAGGACGGGCAATTATTTCGCCGAGACGGTTTGTTTCAAAAACTCTGAACAAACCGGTTGCAGTTCCGTCCCACGGACCCAAACTATAGTTAGATTTAGTATTGATTTCGTATGCCGGTGGTTTTTGCTGAACCTGTCCCTGAACCGCCGTTTGCTGCTGCGGTTCTTGAAGCGTAATAATCTTTGAACCTAATTGAACGCCGGACTGCGAAAGAAGGAATTCCCAATTAATACCTCTTTCCTGCATATCGTCTACATTGGCTTCAAACAAAACAGCAGAAATTTTCACTTCTCTTTCGGTAACCGGCGCGTAAACATTTTTTTCGAGTTTGGCTTGCACAACTTCATCTTTCTTTTTAATCACAATCGACGATCCGCCTTCGTCGACGGATAGATTGTTATACTGAACAATAATAAAAAGTGCTTTCTTATACTGCATATTTACAATTTCGACTCCGATTGGAGTGTTCAATTCCACTGTAGAAACAATTTTTTTACCGGCAATTTTTTCGCTTACCTTGCTAAGAACTTCAACGGCTTGATTAAAAGGAATCTTTTCGGAAAGAGAAACTATTTCTTCCGGAGTAACATAACCTCTATTGAGTCTATCCTTGAAATCAATTTGCGCATAAATTAATTGAACGGACGCCAGCAAAAACAAAAATGTAATTATCTTTCTCATTGTAATAACCTACTTTTTTTCTTTTTCGAACTTCAAAGAAACATTTTCTATAATACCACCTTTGTTAAGAACAAAATTCACAATGCTGTTTTGATAATCAATATTAGTCAAGTAGCCGAGATAAACCTGATCGCCTTCCCACAACAAATAGGTATTGCCGCTGGCGTCGGATAGAAAAGCTCCATCGGGAATTAAAGCCAGCAACTGCGCTGTTTGAACATCCAGCAGACGATCAACATTTGGCGGAATTTCATTACGGATCAGCGGATAGAAAAAATCGTACGCCGGGTTGGGCACAAGTGAATTTTCTTTTACGTCTTTAACAAAAAATCGATCATTCAACGAATAATAAACTTTCACTTTGAACTTGTAATTCACCAGGAAATGCGGTGTTCCGTCTTTATCGACCTTGACATTGTTGGATAATACCATATTGCTGATTTTCTTCAGCTGTTTGCTTTCTTCTATTGCATAAACCATTCTATCTAGATCGCCAAAGTCGGCTGTACCGCTTACCGTATAGTTATAGATATTGAAACTGGCTGCCGTTTCGTTTTCTTCAAATTCAACGTTAACAAAAGAGTTGGAAGAAAAACTGTAAGAAATCTGGTTAACAAAATCGAAAAAGCCTGCTTGAGAGAATTTATAAGGGATATTATATTTTCTGTTTGCCAGAACGGAATCAAGTTCGGCTACCCGTTTTTTCAAAGAAGTCAGCTGTCGCGTTAATGCTTCGGTATCAAGCTGGAATAATTTCAAATCTTTGATTCTCTTTTCTTTGTCTCTAATTTTTGACTTTTGAATTACAAGATGATAGAACCCGGCGCTCAGAAAAATGCCAAGGAATATTACTAAAATTATCAGGGTATTTTTTACCTTAGTACTCATTTAGTATTAAGCGAATCATCTTTTAGTTTGAAACTAAGCGTATAAGAAAAAGCACTTTTCTCTCTCAACGGCTCATAATTGATTTTCTTTAGCAGCGATGTTTTGTATAACTCCGCAAATTCGGTCAGTACACTCCGGGATAACGAATAACCGTCCAGTTTTACATCTGTTCTGTTAACTGTTTCCAATTTGGAGACCCAGAAATTTCTTCTGCGTTCTGCAAAGTCGGATACTCTCGAAATCGCGCGGTTCCAAATACCGGCTCCTACAGCGGCAGAATCAAGAATTTTTTGAGTGGCATCAAAACTATTTATTCTTTGTTCCAGCGGCGTTATTTTTTGAATCAACTCTTGATTCTGTGTCTGTCTTTGCATCAAGCGCTCAATTTCCAAATTCAATTCATTGATATGTTTGCTATGATCAAGAATATTAAACGTGAAATAGAAAGTTACACCAAATAGTATAGGCAGCAGCACATAACCATGCCATCCAAAATCGAAAATTCTTTGATTCTCCTGCACATAGCGCGGCAGAAAATTAACTCCGATGTAAGTCTTGTCCAATTCATCAAAGTACTCGGTTGCTGCCGCGATAGGAACGGCATAGAGTGCAAGGTTTGTAACTTCTTCCTCTTTAAGCAGGGAAATATCGAGATTCGGAAATTTCAATTCGCTAACATTAGCTTCCGGAAATGTTCCGTAAAAAGAGAGTATCAAATTTTCGGATCTGTCTTCACCGCAAATGATTACGTTATCCAGCTTTGGAATTCCGCCATTTTCCATTTCGAGAAGAATTTTGGAAAAGTATACGTCGT
This sequence comes from uncultured Melioribacter sp., assembly GCA_964595365.1. Lineage (GTDB taxonomy): Bacteria > Bacteroidota > Ignavibacteria > Ignavibacteriales > Melioribacteraceae > Fen-1258. The sequence goes on along the minus strand of CAZQQC010000031.1, from coordinate 6,242 downwards.
ATGTATGAAGGTTTTTGGTCCCGATATCGAGAGTAGAGCCGATATGCTTAAGGCGCTGCCCTTCCAAAAAAATAAGTTTGGAATATTCTTTTCCGATATGAACAATTAAGGTGTAATCTTCCGGAAAGAATTTGGTATTTTTAGAAACGAAGTAAGCCAGCGAAAGTTCTGCGGTTTTAATGGTAGGAATTTTCAAATACCGTCTACGATTATAATTTGCCAGCTGGTTTACAAGACCAACACACGGGATGTCGCCTTCGATAAAGACCCCGAGAGTAGTCTTCTCATTTAGCTCCATAATGTCCATCGAGCCTTCGTCTACTATAATTCCCTTGGTAACTTGTAAATCTTTTATAATTGTCTGAACAAGTTTTTTCTTGCTTTCATCGCGGGGTCCCTCGTAGGAATGATAATTAACAATCGGTTCGGTAACTATCGGAATATAATTCATGTTGTTTACTTTTAAATCATGTAAAGCGGCATGAAATTGACCGACATCCGACGTGTCCTGTCCTGCTTCGGTTTCCGAAGAAAGCTCGAGTGCATCAAACGAAATTTCATCTTCCTTAAGTCCTCCCGCATTCAGCTCGCTGTACAATTCGGGTTTAGAGGAAACACCCTGTGTTCTGGAAATTGTAAGAGAAGCAACGCGCTGAACCTGAATACCGTCTTTTGTTTTTGCAACTACGGCTAACTTTGCATCGGTTCCTTCACAATATAGACATACAACCGGTTTCAAAATTAAACTGCCTTCATCAACTGTAAAATTCTTGTTTTGTTATTTGCATAAGCTATTGCGCTTTCTTTAGATATACGCTTTTCCGTATAAAGGCGCATCAAATCTTGTTCCATTGTAACCATACCTTGAGGGCCGCCTTGATTTATCATCAAGTAAATTTCACTTGTATTATTATTCTTTATTGCTGCTCTAACGCTTGGTGTTACGATGAGAACCTCTTTAGCCATTACGCGCTTTCCGTCAAAGCTGGGAATAAGTTTCTGCGACACTACGGAAATCAGTACATCGGCAAGACGGTTTTTCACTCTTTCCTGTTCGTGAGGATCAACCTCTGCAATTATACGGTCTATCGATTCAACGGCAGAAGAAGTATGAAGTGTCGAAAAAACTTTATGACCGGTATCTGTTACCTCTAAGGCAGCCATAATTGTAGCGGGGTCTCTCATTTCACCTATTACTATTATATCGGGGTCCTGACGCAGCGACTGTATAACGCCGTCCTTAAATGATAAAACATCTCTTCCAACTTCCCGGTGCTTGATAATAGCTTTACGCGATTTATGAACGTATTCGACGGGTGAACCGATTATAACAATATGACACGGATCAAAATCGTTGTGGTAATCGATTATTGCGTCTAAAGTTGTTGATTTGCCGGAACCGGTAATTCCCGTAACTAACGACAGACCAAATTTTATATAGCTGTGACTCATGGTTTTAACGGCAAGTGGATGAAACCCGAGAGTTTCAACAGGGCGAACCGAAGCTTGTATCGAGCGCATGTTCAAAGTCAAACAGTCCAGATCGTAATATGCATCCGCGCGAAATCTGAAAGTTGTTTGAGCTTTTTCGTATCTGAATGAGTAACTGAAATCAATATTTCTTTCATTTAATAAAATTGCGCATTGATTTGAATTCAATAAATTGACTATTAATAATGTAGCTTCATCTTCGGTAAATTGTGGAAGATCCAAAACACGTTCTTTGTTTCCAAAAACTCTGAACCAAACATGCTGCTGTGTACCGTATCCGCCTATTTCAACATCCGACGCTTGCTGATCGATCATCGATTCCAGAATATGATTCATCATCTGAAGAAGAATCATCTTGTGTTCAACTTGAAGCTTATTAATGTTTTCGATTGTATACCTAATTCTCTCGGCTCCAAGGACACTGGCGGGAATGCTTGCTGCGAATGCTGAAAGAATCTGTTTTGCCGGGGCAATCATTTAATGTTCCATATTTAATTGAACTAAGAACCCACCCTTACGCAAGGTTTTGATCTACAATTTGTTTGTTAAGCCCAAACCTCGAGTAACATCAGTTAAGAAGACTGCTATTACACAACAATAATATAAATAACTAAAAGACAACGACTAATCTTCCATTGTGGCGCCGATCACTTCTTGAATTGAAGTGAGCCCCGCTTTCGCTTTTTCAAATCCAGATTCTCTCAAACTATGGGTTCCATCTTTTCTTGCCTGCTCGCGTATTGCTTCTTCGTCAACCTCTTCGCCGGAACGAACAATTATTCTTCGAATCTCTTTTGTAAAGTACAACGCTTCGTGAATCGCCATTCTTCCTTTGTATCCGGTATGATTACATTTATCGCATCCGGCTGCATCAAACACTTCGAGCCCTGCCCACTCTTTAATGTCCAATCCCGCAGCGCTTATATGTTCTTCAAGATTTGTTACTTTCTTTTTACAGCTTTCGCATAATTTTCTTATCAACCGTTGGGCAACAATTATATTGATTGCATATGCAATAAGAAACGGCTCAACACCCATTTTGTATAAACGCGCAACTGCGCTCGGTGCATCGTTTGTGTGCAAAGTGGAAAATGTTAAGTGACCTGTGTTTGCAAGTTTGATTGCAGTCTCGGCAGTTTCTTTATCGCGCATCTCGCCAACAAGAACTATATCGGGGTCGTGGCGAAGTATGGACCTTATTGCCTGTTCAAAATTCATTTTGAAACCTATCTTCAACTGCCGTGCGCCTTCAATTACATATTCAACAGGATCTTCAACCGTCAAAACATTTTTTGTGGGGTTGATTACCTGGTAAAGGGCGGCAATAAGCGTCGTGGATTTACCGCTGCCGGTCGGTCCGGTTAGAATAATCATGCCCTGCGGCTGGCTGATGGCTTTTACAAATGCACTATTTGCGTAACCCGTTAAACCAAGTTTGCCTAAATCTTTAATAACTTTTCTATCGTCAAGAATTCTGATTACGATACTTTCAAATTTATTTTTTAATTCCGTTCCCACAGTAGGCAGAACGGAAACACGGAAACGTATTATGTGACCGTCGATTTCACGCTGTATAAATCCATCCTGCGCGCGCTCTCTTTCAAATCTGTCTAATCCTTTCGAGCGGTCTTTAACAACAGCCATAACAGCTTCCGGCAGCGTGTTTTCCTGAGTATGCCAGAGCATCAATTTTCCATCGAGACGGAAATGAATTTCAGTTTTGTTTCCCGATTTCGGGATAAGATGAATATCGCTGACTCCTCTTCTAACACCCTCGACAAGCGCGGCTTCAACAAGATTGATTAATGCGCTTTTGTTAATTTCGGCATCGAGTTCATCTTCATTTATGGTTTCTTCCTGAACAACTTGAATTTCTTCACCGGCTTCCTGAATCATCTTAAGATATTCGTTCTCGGAAGCAACAATTTGAGAGACCAGTCTTTCGTAGTCTTTCTTCTTGATATAATTTATTTCGTATTTCTTCGCATTAAGAGTGTAGGCAATTTTCGCCAGGTTCCTATCGGTAGGATCCACGGCTGCAAGTATAAGTTTGTCTTTTACTTTATCATCGAACCGGAACGGAATTACCCTGTGGTCGAGCAGCATTTTTTTTACTTCGTCGCCCTGACGGCTCATTATATTTCTTATTTCGGCAAGCCGTTCATCCGATAGTTCATCTGCATGAAAAATCAATTCCTTGAAGGCATAGAGAATAGCTACTTCTCTAAAAATTGTATCGTGGTCGAAGCTAAATTCATCAACTAAAACTTGAGCAAGATTTCTTTTCAGTTTAGTCTGATCGTTGTCTTTTATTCTAAGCGCCTGTTCTAAAATTTTATGATCTATAATTCCTTTCTTGAGCAGCAGGTAACCGATCTTGTCGGTCATTTCAATTTGGGTTTCAACCATCTTTAGTTGTCCTTTTGGTTTTACTGAATCATCGGAGATTTTGGACTGATCGTAGCCGTTTCTGCCGAGATAAGCGTTAGTGCAATCATTACTATCATGATAACCATTGCTATTGCTACCTGAATCAGTTCGATAATGCTTTTTAATCTGTAAACGGTTTCACTTTCGTAATAGTTTGCCAGCTGCAAAGCTGTATTCTTAATTGTTCCCGTCTCTTCGCCGGAATGGAATCTCGAGATTGCGGTCTCCGTAAAAATTCCGCTGGCTTCGAATGCTTCCGTTATTCCCGCCCCTTTTTTGATCATTAAAGGAATTGCAATGTTTTTTATCTGTTGTTCAAAGAAAAGATTGCCCGTCGCTTCTGCTGCAATTCTTATCGGTTCGATGCTTTCTGCAGAGCCGCTGTACAATGTATAAAACACGCGGCAGAAAACTTCAATTAATGTTTTGTGAACTAAAGATCCCAGGACCGGAACCTTCAATATTATTCTATCGAAAAATAATTTGCCCTTTTTAGTTCTGCCGAACTGCCAGAGTGCAGCGGGCGGACCGATAACAAAAAGTGTAACAAGCAGAGCATGCCCTATCAAAAAGTTTGAAAATGTTAAAGTAGCTGCTGTCATCGGCGGAAGAGCAATCTTAAATTTTACAAACAATTGAGCCGTTGCGGGAAAAATGTAGCCGACATAAAAAATAACTGCGACGAACAAAACAAAAAGAGTGATCATTGGCGTAATGAGAGCGCTCCTCAAACTTTTTTTGAACTCCTGCTGTCTTTCCAGAAACTTAGCAGTCGCTTTATAAATTTCTGCCATGTTGCCGCTCTTGGAAGCGAGCCCGAGCATAAAAGCAGTAAATTTTCCGAAGACAGATTGGTAACGCAGAAAAGTAGTTTCGCTATCTGCGCCTTTTTTCAATTCGTTGTTAATTTGCTTTAAGGTTTCGCGCAGTGTTTTGTTCTGAATATCGTTTATCAACAAAGTTAAAATTTCGCTGTACGGTAATTTCTGATCCAAAAGTTCGGCGCTAATTTTTACGTACGAAACAATATCCTGCTGCGGCGGTTTTAAATTGAGATCAAATAATTTTTTATTTACAGATACAACTTCGTAACCCAGCTTACGAAGTGCGTTAACTACTTCTTCTTTGCTGTAGGCGCGTTGTTCTCCAACTATCGGTTTTTCCGAACCGCGTTTAATCTTGTAGATGAAAGAATATTTCTTTTCTATAGATTGAACTTTAAGCTGGTTTTTACTGGCAAGTTTATGAATTTTCTTTTTTGCTACTGAAAATGTAGGCTCGGTAAGATTACCGCTTAATACCTGACCATTTAATTTTTGCGCAGTAAATCTAATTTCTATCATAGGCAATGTTCTTTATTAAGAAGAAAGCCGATAAAATTAAAATGCTTCTACCGGCTTCCAATTTAACAAAAATATAAACAAAAATTAATTATTTACTAACCTTATGCAAGGTTTAGCCGACCGTGAAAAATTAAAACTGCAGCCGGGTACTCTAAAACAACAAAAATTCGTTTGTCTCCACTAAACCATGCCTAACACCGTTAATTATTTACAACGGTAGATGTTATTGCATTCGGTCCAACTACCATTGTTACCTTAACCGGATTTGTTCCATCATTACCTGCCTGGTTACCTGTGCCGACAATTGTTACAGACTGACTTTGAACAGAAGCGCTATAGGTTCCGTTAATTGTTGTGTCTAATTGTGCCGGAACAGTCCATCCCGTAAAAGTATTTCCACCTCCGCCTGTAGCTCCTGCTTTTCGATAATATAATTGTGCAAGCGATCCAAGATTTGCAAGATCATTTACAACTGCATCGCGGTTAGACAAAGCGGAATTCGAAGAGAATTGATCGATTCCAACAACCACAGCTATACCAACAATTAGAACCGCAAGTGCAATTAACAGAAGCTGCTGCTGACCCATTTGAATCTCTTCGCTTTAGTTATTCGGGGTTGTCGAAATTATTTTATTCGGCCCAACAACCATTGTAACTTTAACTTTAGCACTATTATCATTCCCAATCTGAGTTCCTATACCAACCAATGTAACTTGTTGATCGGCTACAGTAGCAGAGTATGTTCCATTGCCTGTTGTATCTAATGCTGCCGGTACTGACCACGCCGGTAGTCCTGTAGGAGTAAATGAGTTATTTCCACCGCCCAAGGCAGTTGGTTTTCTGTAAAATGTCTGAGCTATTGATGCAAGATTTGTAAGATCCGAAACAACAGCATCGCGGTTAGATGACGATGCACTTGCTGTAAAAACGTTGATACCTACAACTACTGCAATACCAACGATAATAACCCCGAGTACG
>CAZQQC010000030.1:0-23578 GCA_964595365.1 uncultured Melioribacter sp. | reverse complement strand
CAGCATTTATCTAATCCCTTTTATTAACCATTTACACAAGATTTTTTACACACCCTATGTAGCTAAAAACAGAGACGGTGCAGGCAACACCGTCTCCAATTGCAAATAAATTTATCCCGTTGAAATAATTTTACGCGTGGGGTCAAGCTTGTCTGCCAAAAGCAGAGTAACCTTGACCCTACAGTTTACTATCTTAACTCTACGATTATAATTCCAGGGTGTTCAAATCAATTTTATATCCCGAAGAAACGGCAGTTTGTTTCTTGTTACATTCACCACGCTCAAATCGATGTCAACCTCGATTATTCTTTCTTCATTTTCGACAAGAGTTACTTGATTGCCCATCGGATCGAAAACTGCGCTGCAGCCGTTGTATTGATTGAACGGATCGTTACCTACGCGGTTAACCCCGATCATAAAAGCTTGATTCTCGATTGCTCTTGCTTTCAGCAGCAATTTCCAATGATCGATGCGCGGCACAGGCCAGTTTGCAATGTCAACCAAAATTTCTGCACGCTCTTTTGCGTAAAGCCGGTACAGTTCCGGAAACCTGAGATCGTAACAAACGCTTAAACCGATTTTGGTTTGTTCGATTCTAGTAGTTATAATTTCTTTCGGTGCATCGTAATATTTATCTTCTTTAGCATAGCTGAACGGATGAATTTTTCTGTACCGTGCTCTTATCAGTCCTTTGAAGTCAAAGTGTACAAGTGAATTGTAAATTTTGTCACCGTCCTTCTCTATTATACCGGCAAAAATGTTAGTCTTCAATCTTGAAGAGAGATCCATAAAATATTTTGTACCGGTGCCATCGATTTCTTCGGCAAATTTTTTTGATTGCATCGTAAATCCGGTCAAAGTCATTTCCGGAAAAACAAACAGATCAAATTTTGTTGATGACTGTTTCAGCAGATCTTGGATCTTAAGAATATTTTCTTCCGGCTCTTCCCAATCCGGCGAATATTGAAATAGACCGATTTTCATTTTATCCTCAATTTTTTTGGTTGCAAAATAATAGATTTCTTTGAATAGATAATCAAAGATTACTTTGACAAGGTTTGTATAAAATGTTATTATTCCTGTGTAAGTAAGGAGAATTATAAATGAAGGATTTCAAAATAATAGTTGAAAAGCATCCCGATGAATATGTCGCTTACCCTCTTGGCTTAAGGGGAATAGTAGTTGGAGAAGGGGATACTTATGAAGAAGCGCTCTCCGATGTAAAGTCGGCTATTAAATTTCATATAGAAAGCTTCGGCAAGGAAGTCCTGGAAAATGATTCACCGATTATTGACGCATTCATTACAGAAACTAAAATTGCAATCTAATGTCAAAATTTCCTGTAGATGTATCTAAGCAAAAAGTTGTCGAGGCTTTTCGAAGACTGGGATTCGAAATTGTTAGAGAAAAAGAACACCTCTCGATGATCAGATTAAATGCGGACGGAACAAAAAAGAAGCGGCTTACCATCCCAGGTCGTAGTATTATTAAATCATCTACGTTGAGAACAATATGTGCACAATCCGGAATGAGCAGAGAAGACTTTCTTAAAGCATTTGAAGAAGTTTAGATGCAATTACGAATTTTATTTGTGATAGCTTCCAAAAACTACTTCTTAAAATGGATAGAACGCAGATAGACACGTACAATGCATTTGCCTCGCAGCGCTTTCAGAAAGATGGATACACACTGTTTTTTGAAGTTTTGAGAGGCTACTTTGTATTAACCAATTACACCTCAAAGAGAAAAAAGAATGCTCAATTACATCTGGCTCGGTTTGCTTTTCCTTGGCATAGCAACCGCTATAACTGTGGATATCAACAACGAGTCAAGCAACAAATTCCGCAACGGTGAATCGATAGATGTCCGGGTTACGTTCGATTCAACTTTTGCTGCAAACACCAAACAGTTTGATGCCGGTTTGAATATATCTCAAAACACTTTTGAAAAATTTTATGATGTAATTCAGATTAACGATATAAACCAAAGGGTCAAACTTTCTTACACTGGAAAAGAAAAAAAATATTCGATTTATTTTGTAACGGATGAAAATTCTCCCTCCATCTGGCAGGATATGGCAAAAGTTTCCGGCAAAGAAAACGATTTGAGCGGAACTTTATCACTGAAAAACAAAGTGGGTGCAAATTCGTATACTGCTGCTTTAATGCTCGAAAAAATTTCGTTCTCGAAAATGAAAGAGGTGACTAACTCAGCAATCGATTATGCCGGCAAAGCGGTTAACATTGCAATCGGATTAATTGGAATTATGGCTTTGTGGCTCGGCATTATGAAAATAGCCGAGCAAGCCGGACTTGTTTTATCTATTGCGCGCTCCGTAAAACCGATCACAAAATTTTTATTCCCGGATGTTCCGCAGGATCATCCTGCAATCGGTTCGATGATCATGAATATTTCAGCAAACATGCTTGGCCTCGGCAATGCAGCAACACCGTTCGGTTTAAAAGCGATGGAAGAACTCGACGGCATCAACACGGAGAAGGGAACGGCATCTAATGCAATGGTAACTTTTCTTGCTATCAATACTGCCGGATTAACATTAATACCTGCAACGGCAATTGCAGTACGTGCCGCAGCCGGCAGCAGCGATCCGGCAATCATCATCGGTACATCTTTCTTTGGTGCATCATGTGCAACATTCACCGGTGTTATTGCTGCAAAAACTCTGGAAAAATTTTATACCAATTCTTCTGATGGAAAAGCAAAAATTTCCAGCATTGTCAGCTTTGTAAAATCCGGCTGGAAATTGTTTGCATTGCTGCTTGCAGTAGGATTAATAGTTATTCTTGCCGGCACGAGCGGGCTATTTTCTGAATTAACTTTCGTTAATCCGGAAGCGCTTAAATCTATAATCCAAATGATTTCGATCCTCGCGATTCCTTTGATTATAATCTCGTTCGTTACTTACGGCGCTATCAAAAAAGTTAAACTCTACGAAGCATTTGTTGAAGGCGCCAAAGAAGGATTCAATGTTGCCGTTAGAATTATTCCGTATCTTGTTGCTATGCTGGCTGCAATTGGAATTTTCCGAGCCGGCGGAGCGATGGATTTTTTGATCACTATCCTTTCACCAATTACAAATCTGATTGGAATGCCGGCGGAAGCAATGCCGATGGCTCTCATGCGTCCGCTTTCCGGCAGCGGTTCGCTTGGCATCATGTCGGAAGTAATTTCCGTCCGCGGTCCCGATTCTTTTATTGGAATACTTGTCTCAACGATCATGGGAAGCACCGAAACAACATTTTACGTTCTGGCGCTCTATTTTGGTTCGGTCAATATCAAGAAAACGCGCCATGCGGTTGCTGTAGGTATCCTTGCGGATATCGCCGGAATACTTGGAGCGTTGTTCATTGTAAAACTTTTGTTCGGATAATTATGAAGGTTTTTATCACCGGAAAGTTGGTCGGTAGAGCCGAAAAGATGCTGGAAGAAAAAGAAATTCGAGTTAAAACTTTTTCTAAGGATAGAACAATATTCCGCACCGAACTTTTGAGAAATGTGAAAGATGCAGACGGAATCATAACTCTTCTCACCGAAAAGATCGATGAGGAAGTGATAGATAATCTCCTGCGATGCAAGATAATTGCAAATTGTGCCGTGGGTTACAATAATATAGATGTTCGGTATGCGAATGAAAAAAATATTGTTGTAACTAACACGCCTAATATACTAACAGACGCGACAGCCGACTTAGCCGTTGCGCTGATACTTGCATGTGCGCGAAGACTCGGAGAAGGTGAGCGTATGATGCGAAAAAATAAATTCACCGGGTGGAAACCGCAGCTTATGTTAGGTCTTGAAATAAAAAATAAAACGGTTGGAATAATAGGTGCGGGAAGAATCGGTTATGCTACTGCCAGACGGATGAAAAGTTTCGGGACGAAAATTATTTACTTCGACAGAAAAGATAATTCTAAATTTGATATAGAACTCTCTGCCAAAAGATTTTCACTCAACGCTCTGCTTAAACGTGCCGATATAGTCTCGGTTCATCTTCCGTTGGATGGAAAAACATTTCATCTGCTGAAGAAGGACAATTTGAAATTGTTGAAGAAAAACGCTGTTATTGTAAATACATCTCGTGGTGAAATCATCGAAGAAAAGTCTTTGATCGAATTACTGAAAAAGAAAAGAATATTCGCTGCCGGTTTTGATGTTTATGAAGGCGAGCCGAAGATCAATCCGGCATTGCTAAAACTGGAAAACGTTTTCTTGCTGCCTCACATTGGCAGTGCAACAGTGGAAACGCGTTCTGCAATGGCCGAGTTGTGCGCCAGGAACATAATCAATGTTTTGAGCGGACGAAAGCCGGTTACACCGGTTTATGTTCGTTGAATGTAGCCTTTCTTATAACTATTTTACAAATAAAAAATTAGATTAAACATGCGAATCGGAATTCCAAAAGAAACATTTACCGAAGAGAAAAGGATTGCGCTGGCTCCGGCGGGTGTTGATGCGTTGGTCAAAGCCGGTCATTCGGTTTTCATTCAGACCGATGCCGGAATCGGAAGTCATTTTACAGATGAAGATTATAGAAGAGTCGGGGCGAATATTGTTTACACACCCGAAGAAGTTTTTCAGCGGGCTGAAATGATTACCAAAATTGCACCTCTAACCGAATCCGAATCGAATCTTCTTGAAGACGAACAAATTGTTTTTTCATTTCTTCATCTTGCGGTCGGCAAAAAAAATATCATCGAAAAATTATTGAAGAAAAAAATTGTAGGCATTGCGTATGAACTGATTGAAAAAAACGATCATCTTCCCATCCTTCATTCGATGAGTGAAATTGCCGGACAGCTGGCAATACAGGTAGGCGAAAGATATTTGGGAAGCGACTCGCCGCTAGGACGCGGAATTTTGATGAGCGGAATTACCGGTGTTGCGCCCGCTGCAGTTGTAATTGTTGGCGCCGGCGTTGTTGGTTTTAACGCTGCGCACGCGGCTTATGCAAAAGGTGCTCACGTAATTGTATTAGATAAAGATCTGCGGCGACTAAGAAGAATAGAATCTGAAATTTCTAAAAACATAACTACAGTTGCCGCTAATCAATATACTCTTGCCCGCGGCGCTAAATTTGCGGATTTACTGATCGGTGCTGTTCAAATCAAAGCGGAAAAAACCCCCAACATAATTACCGAAGAGATGGTTAAGTCGATGAAGAAAGGTGCGGTTATAGTTGATGTTTCGATAGATCAGGGCGGGTGTGTTGAAACAAGCAGACCAACAACATTATCGGAGCCGATCTTTGTTCATCATAATGTAATTCATTACTGCGTGCCTAACATGCCGGCTCTGGTTTCGAGAACTGCAACTTATGGATTGACCAATGCATCCATAGAGTATATTCTGGAAATTGCCGATAATGGTTTATCGAATGCGCTGCTTGGAGATGCCGGTCTGGCAAAAGGCGTTTGTACTTATAACGGATTTGTTTCAAACGAAAATATTGCAGAAGCTTTTAATCTTGAATTCCGGCGGCTTCATATTTTTTCCAATAATTGATGAGCAGATAAAATGACTGTTGAAGAAATTAAAATTGGCAAACCTCTTAACGCGCCATGGGTAAAAAGGTATAATTCCCGGCTTGTATCTGCCGATGATGCGGTTAAGATAATTAAGTCGAACGATAAAATTATTATTCAGCCGGGATGTGCAGCGCCGTTGGATTTGATTAATTCGATGGTTAGAAGAAAAGATGAATTGCACGATGTTGAAATTTATCACATCCTTGTCGTTGGCGATTTACCATATACAAAAGCCGGTATGGAAAAACATTTTAAGCACAAAGCCTTTTTCATTGGTGCCAACTCGAGAACCGCTGTTGCGGAAGGACGTTCGGATTACATACCGATTTTTCTTTCCGAAGTTACAATGTTATTTAAGCGCGGTGTAATTCAGGCAGATGTTGCGTTGATACAAGTCTCGCCGCCGGATGAGCACGGTTTCTGTAGTTTCGGCATAGACGTAGGTAATATTAAAACTCCAGCCGAAAAAGCAAAGTGTGTTATTGCACAGGTGAATCTGCAAATGCCGAGAGCACTTGGCAATAGTTTTATTCATGTCAATAAGATCGATTACATAGTTGAAGTTGATGAACCTCTGCAGGAACTGCCACAGGTCGACCCGGATGCATCGCCGGAAGTTTTGGAAGTTTACGATAAGATCGGTCAATATGTTGCCGGTATGGTTGAAGATGGTTCAACACTTCAAATGGGAATCGGTGCCATTCCCGATGCGGTTCTAAAATATCTTCATTCTAAAAACGATCTTGGCGTTCACACCGAAATGTTTTCAGACGGATTGATTCAATTGGTTGAAGAAGGTGTTGTAAACGGTGAAAAGAAAACGCTTCATCCCGGCAAGATCATTGCAGGCTTTGTAATCGGAACAAGAAGCGCATATAATTTTATTAATAACAATCCAATTTTTGAATTCCATCCTCAAGAATATGTTAACGATCCTTTTTTGATTTCTAAGAACAATCAGATGGTTGCCATTAACTCTGCAATAGAAATAGATTTGACGGGGCAGGTGTGTGCCGATTCTATCGGAACAAAATTTTACAGCGGCATCGGCGGACAAGTAGATTTTATCAGAGGTGCCGCTCATTCCGAAGGGGGAAAGCCAATCATCGCTCTTCCGTCTACAACTAAGGATTTGAAATTCTCCCGAATAGTTCCGACATTAAAACCCGGGGCAGGGGTTGTTACTTCAAGAGGCGACGTTCATTATGTTGTTACCGAGTACGGCGCGGTTAATCTTTTCGGAAAATCCGTTCAAGAAAGAGCGCGCTCCCTAATCGAAATTTCTCATCCGCATTTCAAGAATGAATTGATCGAGTTCGCCAAAAAATATTATCACATTTAATTTGAGAATTTATGTTAGCTGTTATCGGAGATATTCACGGCTGCTTCTATACATTAGCTGATTTATATAAAAAAATAATTATTCGCTTCCCTAATATTCCGGTTTATACTGTTGGAGATCTGGTTGACCGCGGCAATCACAGTTTGGAAGCCGTGAACTTCGTTATCGATAACAATATTTATTTCACCCCCGGTAATCACGATTATATGTTTTATCATTTCTTCCGGGAACCGTCAAGCGTGTTTGCGAGGTCGTGGTTCTTCAACGGCAACGAATCGACTCTTGAATCTTATGAAAATCGGGAAACCGAAATGTACAAACATCTCGAATTCATAAAATCTGCTAAACTCTATTATAACTCGGAAGATTGTTTTATATCGCATGCTGGTATTTCAAATCAGTACGAAAAATTTTTACCTTCCAATTTTAGAGAAAATTTGGATCTGCTTTCACCTTTCATAAAAAACGATTTGCGTAATGATAGAGGGGTTCTTTGGACCCGCGACCCGCTTTTGAATTTGGGGAAGCTTCAAGTTGTTGGCCACACTAAGCAGCAGGAAATTACACTTGTAGATGAATCTAATGCTGTTTATATTGATACCGGTGCTTGCGTAGGAAACAAGTTAAGCGCACTGGTTATTCATGAAAATAAAATACTTGAAGTTATTGATGAGAAAACCCATCTGAACGACATTATATAAAAGATAATTCGGGGAAATTTAATTGATTGCATAAGAACTTTTTTTTAATAAACTTTGGGATGAAAATTTTGGAGGATTTATAGAAGTAAGCTACGATTCATAATTTAGTGCAGGTCACCTATTTCTTCGCAACATGAAAATAGACTGAAGCTGGGAGCCAAAGTTATACTGTTTCCCGTTATAATAGCTTCAGTTTTTGTATTATTGGGCTTTAAAGCTCCCGACTATTCAGATACGAATCAATTAATTTTATTCGACGCCTATTTTAATTACGTTCTTGCAAAAGACCGGAACGCAGAACAACCCGAAAATGTTTCTGTTGTCTCCCGGCACAGCCAATCAAAAGCATTAAGAATAGATAGCTCTTCATTTGCAGTTCCCGACTCTACGGGTAAATTAAAAACTGCCCCTTTGCGCGATTCTACGAAATCGAAAGCATTTACATTAGATTCTACCAAAATCAAAACCAGGCTGGATTCTTTGAAACGTATACAGTTGATGTCTCAAGATTCCACAGCCAGAATGCAGTATTTCAGGTATCACCGCGATGATTACCCGAACGTTTTATTTAGAGATAGAAAACAGTCTAGCTTTTTTGTGCGGCCTTCCGAAAGTTTATTAACAAAAAATGTGCAAATGGATTCAACGGGTACAAAGGTTACAATTAAAGAAATGCTTGGCGGCAAGCCTTATAGGGTTTATCTTGAAATGCCGCTTGACGAATATATGAAGCTGAGACTTCAGGCAATTTCGCGGGATGTTTGGGAAGATAAAGCTTACGAGTACAAACTTATATCGTCTAAAAAAGATTTGAATCAATTAATTACTAATATTACAAATATCGATATTCCGTTACCAAGCACACCATTGCTCAGCATTTTCGGTCCGCCTAAAATCAACTTGAAAATCAGCGGGCAGGTTGATATTCGCGGTGCATGGAGAAATACAACCACCACCGGAATAACTTCTTCGGCTTTGGGAAATAGCCGCAATGAACCGGATTTCAAACAGCAGGTGCAAATTAATTTGAACGGAACAATTGGAGACAAGTTAGTACTTGGTGCCGATTGGAATACCGAGAGACAGTTTCAGTATGAAAATCAATTGAAAATAAGATATACCGGCTACGAAGATGAAATAATTCAAAGTATTGAAGCCGGAAACGTGTCGCTTGAAACTTCGCCTTTGGTAGGCGGAAGCGAATCTTTGTTTGGTATTAAAGCAAGATTTAAAATAGGACCGTTGAGTTTAACTGCTCTTGCATCTCAAAAGAAAAGTGAAATCAAAGAAGTTTCTGTAAGCAGCGGCTCGCAAACTCAAAACTTCGAGATTCGCGCTTTCAATTATTCGCCTAATCACTTTTTTATCGATACTGTTTATCTCGATCCGAAGCTTAATGTGTTTAATAATTATTACAGCAATCCTACTCCAATTGTAATTGATTCTTTGCGTGTGAGAGATATTGAAGTCTGGAAAACTATTACCGGTTTGGTTAATCCCAGTGAAAGAAAAGGCAATGCTTTTATTAATTTGCCGAGAAGAAAGGTGGGTGAAATTTACGACCAATCTTTGCGCGACAGCGTACCGTCTACTATTCCTGGCACCAGAGAAATTAATAAAAGATGGATTCTTCTTCAGTCGGGGGTCGATTATGAGCTTCATTCCCAAACAGGATTTATAACGTTCAATACTCAGATCCAGGATCAGGATGCGATAGCTGTTGCTTATAGATTGGAAGGCCCTACCAATTCCGACCAGGATGATATTTATCAAGGCGAGTTTATAAGAGACCTTACCGGCAAACCGTTCACAAGATTGGTATTGAAATTAATAAAACCTCCAAACCTTCAGCCGCAGTTTAAGCAGGCGTGGAAGCTTCAACTTAGAAATATTTATCCCGTCGGTGGAAGAGATGTTAAACAAGATGGTTTTCTGCTCGATATAAAGTATAGAGTTGAAGGGCAAGAACCGTCGAGTAATTATAATGGAGTCAAATTATTACAAGCGTTCGGTCTTGATAGATTTACAGCTGGAGGAATAAGAGAAGAGTCGGATGGTATATTCGATTTTTTCCCGACTAAAACTATTTTCCCTGCTACAGGTGAAATTGTTTTTCCGGTGCTTCAACCTTTTGGAAAAGATTTTCCTAAAACTTTGCCCGATTCTTTGAGGTATCAATTGATATATGATACTACGGTTACTTATGCCCAGCAAGATAGATCGAAAGATAAATTTCTAATAACCGGTCAATATTCTGCGGCAGTTTCTTCGGTATACAACATAGGATTCAATGTGGTTAACAATTCGGTGAAAGTTTACCTTGCCGGTAATCGTCTGCAAGAAGGTGTCGATTATACTGTTGATTATAATTTGGGACAGATACAAATTCGAAACGATAAAGCTCTACTGCCAGGCGCCAATCTGCGAATTACATATGAGCAGAACGATCTATTTCAGCTTGCATCAAAAACACTTCTTGGTTTCCGCGGGCTGTATGAATTCAACAAAGAAACCATACTTGGTTTTTCGTTCTTGAATTTGAATCAGCAGACTTTGAGCGACAAAGTAAGAATAGGCGAGGAGCCGTTGAGCAATTCTTTATTCGGATTGGATTTCAAAACGAACTTGAATCTGCCTTTTGTTACAAAAACGCTTTCGAAAGTAATCAATACCAGCGCTCCTTCGAATCTTGCGGTCAATGCAGAGTATGCTTACATCCAGCCGGATCCAAATACAAAAAAGAGTACAATTGAAGGCGATAACGGAAACAGCATTGCTTATATCGATGACTTCGAAGGTGCTAAACGTTTGATACCGCTCGGCATGTCTTACTCAGCATGGCGCGACATAAGTGTCCCGATTAATATGCCATATTTAAATAATCAGGCAGATGAAGATCAGATGCCTTACATGCGGTACAAAGGCAAAGCCTGGTGGTACAACGTCACTCCGTCGGATGTGACGGTTCGAGATATTTATAAAGATAGAAAATATACGGCGCCTAATCAGAACCAAATTCAGGTATTGGATCTGGCGTTCGATCCATCGCAGCGCGGATATTATAATTATACTCCGGATCTGGCCGACCCAATTAAAAGCTGGGCAGGTATTATGAATGTGCTCTCCTCTACCGCCAATAACCTGATTAACGAAAATATTGGTTTCATAGAGTTCTGGATGCGTGTTGTAAAGGCGCCGCCCGATTTAAAATTACACATCGACCTCGGAAGAATAAGCGAGGATATTATTCCTAACGGAAAACTTGATACTGAAGACAAAAACTCGAATGGTTTGGTTGACGTTGGAGAAGATACAGGTATTGACGGTGTTTATGATAAAGATGAACCGGGATACGATCCTACAACTAACCCGGATCCGGCAAACGACGATTATTCATTTCAATTGACTCAGAATGCGGATTATTCCCGTATTAACGGTACCGAAGGTAATGTTGTATCGCTCGATCAAGGTAAACTACCGGATACCGAAGATATGAATAGAAACTTTACTTTAGATCGTGTGAATAGTTATTATTCGTATGAAGTACCTGTCGACACAAATAAGCTCACGAATAAATTTGTGCAAGGCGGCGGTGATAATGCCGGCTGGTACCTATTCAGAATTCCATTGAAAGATTTTAAAGCTGCGATCGGGAATCCCAGTCTTTCGGTTGTAGAATTTGTCCGTTTTTGGATCGAAGGAGCTTCATCGCCGGTTCGATTACGTTTTGCCGATATGAACCTGGTGGGCAATCAATGGCAAAAAGTCTTAAATCCTCCAAAGATTACTTTGCAAGATACAGTATTGACGGTTTCAACTGTTAGTATTGAAAATAATCCGGAATACTATTCTCCTCCCGGATTACGAAGAGAATTGGATAGAACCCAGCCGAGTTATACTATTTATAAGAATGAACAGTCGCTAAGCCTCGTAATGAATAAACTTATGGACGGAGATTCGAGGGAAGTTGTTCGATACATGGTAAGACCGCTCGATCTTTTCAATTACAAACAATTAAAGTTCTATATTCACGGCGATTTGAACAACGTACCCGGCTCTGTATCATATTACGAAAGCCCGGCAAACTATTCTGCAGAAATTTATTTGCGGTTCGGATCCGATTCGTTGAATTATTACGAATACCGTCAGCCTGTAAAAGCGGGTTGGAACGAAGTGAGTTTAACATTCTCCGAACTTACAGCTCTGAAATTGAGACGGCCATCCGATTCATTAAAGACAATTGTAAGTGTCCCTGTTCCTGGAGAAGCCGGAAATACATTTGGCGTACTGGGTAACCCAACTTTAACGCGGGTTTCATATTTCCTTATAGGGGTTCTTAATCCTAAAAATAAAGGCACAGCTAACGAATCGGTTTCGGGCAATGTTTGGATTAACGAACTGCGGGTTTTACAGGCAGTTCAAACACCGGGGTGGGCATACAATGCAAATGCATCTTTGCAACTTGCCGATTTGATTAAGGTTAATGCAAATGTAAGTAAAACAAGTCCTTTCTTTCATAAGTTAAACGATAGATTTGGCTCTAGAAACGATAACCTAAATTGGAGTGTAGCAGTAGACTTTGATCTGCTGAAACTTATTCCAGCAAATCTTGCCGGAAGCAATTTTCGAATTTCATACTCGAGGACCGAACAATCTATCAATCCGCTTTACATTCCCAGTACAGATATAAGTATTATCGACGCTCAGACGGAAATTAGGCGTGTAATGGCAGAGCGAAATGCTAATAAAGCTGCAATCGATTCTGCGGTTGCCGCTCTGAAAATTAATTCCATTACCAAAAATGTATCCGAGTCATGGACTTTACCCAATATAAGATTTAAAGTTCTTACCGATCTCTGGTACATTCGCGATATAATAAACAATCTTAGCTTTGGTTTTAATTATACCAAAGCGACGGGTCAGAATCCTACAACAATTGCTTCGAGTGATTGGCAATGGAATGCAAACGCAAATTATTCGGTCAATCTTAGCCGGGATCTTTACTTTAAGCCGGCTGATATTCCGATAATTGGCAGCTTCTTTAGTTTGTTTTCGGATTACCGCGATCTAAAAATTTATTATGCGCCCCAGACCATTACTTCATCGCTTACTGCTACACGTAAGAAATCGTACACATTGATTAGAGGAGTAACCACACCGCCGAATGTGCTGAGAGATTTTACAGCGACGCGCGGCGTCGGATTCACATGGCAGTTGACCGAAGGCGGGTTCTGGAATTTATTACTCAGCTATAATTTTAATGTTTCATCTACACTTGCTTATTTATTATTAGCAGACACCACAACAGAAAAATCAGAAGGGCAGATCTGGCGTGCTATCTTAGGAGGGCAATTTTTCGGAAAGGATTTTCTGTATAAGCAATCTTTCGATTTGCGTGCGAATCCAAAACTTCCTTCAATATTTGATTTGAACAGGTATATTACTTTGAACAGTTCATACTCGGCTGCTTATAGCTGGCAAAATAGTTTGCAACAGGGTGCATTGGGAAAAAGCGCCGGATACTCGAGCAGAATTTCACTTGGATTAAGCGTGAGGCTTAAATCGATTTTTGCTCCATTGTTTAAAGAAGAATCGCCGTTAATTCAACAAAGACAACAGTTCGAACAGCAACCGCGTCAACAGACTCCTACTGGCGGAATTAGAAGCGGAAGAGGTGCACCGCGTACTTTGCAAAATCAAAATGAAAAATTTGTCGATACCGAAGTAAAAGGAATTGTTAAAGATTCAACCGGAGTTAAAAAAACGGAATTAAACGTTGCCGGACAGGACTCCGTTGAAAGACCGAACAAGATTCTGGCAAGTTTGGAATATTTTAAACTTTTCTTCAAAATAATTTTGTTCGATTATGATTTGATCACAATAAATTTTAATCAAACCAATTCTTACACCGGAGGCGGCTTGGCAGGGGATGGAACCGGTTTCAATAATTTTTGGGGTTTCAGTCAGTCTGCATCCAAAGGACCGACCAGATGGTTTATGCTGGGCTTCTCGAATGATCTTGGACCAAGGGCGCCAAACCCGAAAGGAAATATTCAAGATAATTATTCGCAGAGGAATGATATGGATCTCAAGACATCGCGGCCGTTGTGGGAAGGAGCGCAGCTCGATTTAATATGGAAAATCAGCTGGGGAATAAACAAAAGTACAACTTTGCAGACAGATTCGCTCGGGAATGTTACTATTTCAAACGTGCTTTCTACAGGTACAATAGATAGATCGTTTTTGAGTATGCCTCCAACGTTCATCCTTTCATTCTTCGGAAACGGAATTAAAAAAGTTCGTCAACTTTACGATCCTAATTCCAGCGATCCGAATTCAAATTTATCTAATGCTTTTTTGAAAGGCTTCGAGACGTTTTCGTTTATTGAAAAGATTCCTATCCTCTCAAAATTCTTCCGCTACGTTCCGCGTCCTAACTGGACTTTCACATGGAACGGTTTGGAAAAGTATGAAATATTTAGTTTCGCAAAAAGGGTTACAATCAATCATGCTTATGTTTCGAATTACAGCGAAGGGTGGAGAATTAAGCCGGACGGTTTTAACGAAATGCAATCTCAAAAGATCGATTACGGATTTTCACCTTTGGTAGGCATCACGTTGAACTTCGACAAATTCTTCAATGGCGCTCTCCAGGGAAGCGTCCGCTATTCTGCTAAAACTTCTTACAGTTTAGGTGTATCTGCACGTAATATTACCGAAGGATTTACAAGAGATATAAATATTACTGCCAGTTATCTGAAATCGGGATTTGAACTTCCGCTTTTTGGAGTATCTTTAAAAAACGATCTGGAAATTTCTTTCACTTATACCAGTGCAAAAACGTCGAACGTTGTTTTCGAAATGGATAATTGGAAAGATAGCGGAAAGCCGCTGGAAGGCAAAACCAGTACAACTATCGAGCCCAAAATAAAGTATGTGATGAGCTCGCGGGTAACTCTTTCAATTTTTTACCGCAGAACCAGCATAGCACCGGAGGGCGCTTCAAGAATTCCCCCTACAACCACAAACGAAGCCGGTGTTGATGTTAGGATTTTGATTCAATAATTTAAATGTGTGATTCAAATGAAAAGAAATAAAATTCTATGGGTTGATGATGAGATCGAACTTCTCCGTTCGCATATTTTTTTCTTAAACGAAAAAGGTTACGAAGTTGAAACTGCGACCAACGGAGAAGATGCCATCTCGGAAGTAAAGAACAAACAGTTCGACCTTATTTTCCTTGATGAAATGATGGCGGGTATAGGCGGACTCGAGACTTTGTCTCAGATAAAGGAAATTAATTCAAACATACCTGTTGTGATGGTGACAAAGAGCGAAGAAGAATCTCTCATGCACGATGCCATCGGCGGAAAGATAAGCGACTATCTTATAAAGCCTGTCCTGCCGTCTCAGGTGCTAATGGTTTGCAAAAAATTGCTGGAGAGCAAAAAAATTTCCGGCGAGTACATCGCAAAAGATTATTTACAGGACTTCAGTCAAATTTCACGTCAGTTATTGATGGAACCCGATTATAACGACTGGGTCGATATTTATTTGAAACTGATCAACTACGATATGGAATTGGATATTCATCCCGAAATAGATCTGAAACAATCTTTGGCAGATCAGAGGAAAGAATGCAACCAGGAATTTTGCAAATATGTCGAGCGGAAATACAAAGGTTGGATTGATTCTCCCGGAAACGAGGATGCGCCGGTTCTTTCCACACAGATCGTTGAAAAATATGTTTTGCCTAAGCTTAAAAATTTCGACGGACCTTTATTCTTTTTTGTAATCGACTGTCTGCGCCTCGATCAGTGGCTGGTAATGGAAAAACATTTAAGAGAACTCTTCAACATAAGTAAAGATTACTATTATTCTATTTTGCCTACTGCAACGCCATACTCTAGAAATTCTCTATTTGCCGGACTGTTTCCGGCGGAAATTGAAAAACATTATCCGGATATTTGGACTTCGATGGCAGACGATGAAAACAGTATGAACAAATACGAAAAAGATTTGTTGCAGCTTCAGCTCAACCGGAAAAAAATTTCTTTGAACAATGAACTGAAATATGTAAAAATCATTGATCCCGAAGTTGGAAGATCATTCGAACAGAATGTTTTGTCGCACAGAAAAACACATTTTATGGCAGTCGTTGTAAATTTTCTTGATATGATTGCTCACGGACGTTCCGATTCGGATATTTTGAAAGAGATAGCGCCTGATGAACCGGCTTATCGTTCATTAACCAACAGCTGGTTCCAGCACTCTTCTTTGTTGAATACGTTTAGAGCTATTGCTACAATACCAAAAGCAAAAATTGTACTCACTACAGATCATGGAAGCATCCGAACTCTGCGAGGCGCAAAAGTTTTAGGCGACCGCGAAGCATCTCCTAATCTTCGTTTTAAGTTTGGCAGAAATTTAAAGGTTGACGATAAACATGCCATCTTCGTTAAAAATCCTGCAGATTACAAACTGCCGAAACGCGGCTTAACAATTAGTTATATTATTTCAAAAGAAGATTATTATTTTGTTTATCCGACAGATTATCATAAGTATTTGAGTTACTACAAAGATAGTTTTCAGCATGGAGGCATTTCTATGGAAGAAATGATTTTGCCTATAGTAACAATGGAGAGCAAAGTTTAAATGCATCTACCGGTGCGGAAAATTGTTTCGGCAGAAAATGAAACTGTGGAAATTGCAAAACAGTTTTCAAAAATTCTTTTTACAAATGAAATAGTTTTATTAAACGGCGAGCTTGGCACGGGCAAAACTTTTTTTGTGAAATGTGTTTGTTCGGAGTACGGAATCGCAAATGTATCGAGCCCCAGTTTTGCAATTGTGAATGAATATCATAATTCGAAAAAAGTAATTCACTTTGATTTTTACCGGATAAAAAAAGTGAACGAGCTTTACGACATCGGTTTCGACGATTATCTAAACGACAGCGGTTCAATTGTATTTATCGAATGGGCTAACCTTTTCCCGGAAATTATTCCTAAGAGGAATTACCAGATTGATTTCAAGTTCACGAATAATTCTTCACGGGAAATTAAAATTCAAAAAAATGGCTGATTCATTACCGATAATAGGAATTGAAACTTCCGGCGAGCTTTGCAGCGTGGCATTGATGATCGACGGGAAATCATTTGTTGAAGTCAATTATCTGCAGAAACATATTCATTCCGAAAAATTGATCGAAATGGTTGAAACTGTATTGCAGCATTCAAAAATGGAATTGAACCGGACAAAATCGATTGCGGTTTCAATTGGACCGGGTTCATTTACAGGTTTGAGAATTGGGCTATCTGCAGCAAAAGGCATGGCTCTCGGTTCCAATTTACCGATCATAACAGTACCAACTTTTTCAGCATTCGCAATGCAACTAACCGATTATCTTGTTGAGGGTGAAGAGTTTGGAATAATCGGGAATGCCAGTCTTAAAGAAATATATTTTGCCATGTTCAGAAAAAAAAGCCGGCAAATAGAAACGGTTACAGACTTACGTTTGGTTGAAAAAAAATCTCTGAATGCATTGACAAAGGAAGGCAAAAAGATTTTTGGCGATCAAGAAATTGACGGCGTTATAAAAACTCCGTACGGAGCTACTGCTTCTTCAATTGCAAAGTGGGCTTATTTATTTGGTAAGGATTTAGTAACTTTTAATTACGATTATCTCGAACCTAACTATTTTAATAAATTTATACCAAAGGTAGCGCGATGAAAAAATATATGTTTCTTTTCCTGTTCCTCTTCGTTTCGTTAATTCTTGCTCAAACCGGACCAAAGATTACAGCAAAAATAGATCATTACGATTTCGGAACAGTAGTTGAAGGGCAGATTGTAACTCACAATTTTGAAATTGAAAACTCCGGCAACGCAAATCTCAGCATCGTTCGGGTCAACGCTTCTTGCGGATGCACAGTTGCAAAACCCGAAAAATCACTTTTGAAACCCGGAGAAAAAACTTTTATTCATGTCGAGTTTAATTCGGAAGCAAGACTCGGTACACAGCAAAAATTTATTTATATCTACACAAATGATCCTAAGACACCTGAATTCAAATTATCGCTCACGGGCGTTGTGGCAGATAAAAATACGGCGTTCCTTGCTAAAGACGGTAAGAATGCAAAACTTACACTCGGTAAATCCCGCTACGATTTTGGAACAGTTCCGGAAGGCAAAGTTGCCGAAACGAGGATTACTTTTAAGAATGAAGGCAAAGGGGTTTTGAATATTAACGATATCAAAACTTCTTGCGGATGTACTGCTGCTTTGCTCAGCAGTAAAACTCTTCAGCCCGGAGAAAGCGGAACAATACGAATCGAGTTAGATACTTCGGGACGCGAAGGGAAACTTACCAGGACAGTTACATTGTATTCTAACGATCCAGCGGATCCAAATCAAACCATAACTTTATTTATTAATATTGAAAAGAAAAAACAATAATGGCCTGGTTCAAAAGGAAAAAAGAAAATATATCTCCTCACAGCAAGAAAGCCGAAATTCCGGATGGTCAATGGGCTAAATGCGAAGATTGCGGAGAAATAATTCACACCAAACAACTTGAAGTTAATCTTTGGTGTTGCCCCAAGTGTAACTTCCATTTTAGAATTGGCAGTGATCAATACATTTCTTTTTTGTTTGATAAAAATTCTTTTAAGGAATTAGACCGTAAAATGAAATCTGGCGACCCGTTAGAGTTTACCGACACTAAAAATTATTCCGATAGAATAATCGTAACAATAAAAAAAACCGGAATAAATGATGCAGTCAAAACCGGAACCGGAAAAATAGATGGTAAGAAAGTTGCCTTTGCGTGTATGGACTTCAGTTTTATTGGCGGCAGCATGGGTTCGGTTGTAGGTGAAAAAATTGCGCGGTGTATCGATGCCGCTTATGAAGAAAAAATTCCGTTAATTATTATCAGTCAAAGCGGAGGCGCAAGAATGATGGAAGGAGCTTTTTCTCTAATGCAAATGGCAAAGACAAGCGCTCGTCTTGCAAGATTGTCCGAAGCCAGAATTCCCTTTATTTCTGTGATGGCAGATCCAACAACAGGCGGCGTAACGGCAAGTTATGCTATGCTTGGCGATTTGTTGATAGCCGAACCCAAGGCGCTTATAGGTTTTGCCGGCCCCCGTGTAATCAAAGATACAATCGGAAAAGATCTCCCGGAAGGATTTCAGCGTTCAGAGTTTCTGCTTGAAAACGGTTTTCTCGATTTCATTGTTAACCGGAAAGAGATGAGAGAAAAACTTTTGCAGGTGATAGACTACTTAACTTAGCCGGAATTAATTTTATTATCTCCGGAATTTTTTTGCCATTTTTTCGATGATCCCGATTGTGTAGTTAATTTCTTCGATAGTATTTTGTTGCCCGAATGAGAAGCGTATTGTTCCGATTGCATCTTCAACTGAATATCCAGCGCCGAGAATGACGTGTGATGGTTTTAACGTGCCGGATGTACAAGCCGAACCGTTGGATGCCGCGATTCCATTTATGTCAAGGTAAATCAGCATCGACTCGGAATCGTTCTTATAAAATTCTGATTTGAATGTTACGCTAAGCACATGCGGGGAAACATCGATACCGCCGTTGATACGTATTCCAGCATGATCGATTCCGGAAATTCCTTCAATCAATTTATCTCTGAGTAATTTGATGTGTATAAAATTTTCACTCATGTTTGAATGCGCAATTTTTGCTGCTTCCGCAAATCCGGCAATAGCGGCTACATTTTCGGTCCCAGCGCGACGGTTTCTTTCCTGAGAACCGCCGAAGAGAAGGGGGAAAACCGGTGTTCCACTTTTCACAAATGCAAAACCGATTCCTTTTGGTCCGTAAATTTTGTGGGCAGAACCGCAAAGAGCGTCGACACCCGCGTCTTTTACATCAATTTTTATTTTACCGAAGCTCTGAATTGCATCGGTGTGAAAATAACATCCTTTCTCTTTCGCGATCGAGGAAATTTCTTTGATCGGGTTCATCGAACCAGTTTCGTTGTTAACATGCATAACCGAAACTAAAGCCGTAGAAGAGTCTATACTTCCGGTTAATGAATTTACATCGACAATTGTGGATTGCAGAACTCCGGCAAATCGTAAGTCAAATCCGTTTTTCTCTAATTCTAGGGATGAATCGAGAACCGAGTGATGTTCTACTTTTGAAGTTATGATGCGATTTTTTTTTGCCTCTTGAAACGTTCCGCGCGCGATTCCAAACAAAGAAAAATTATTTGCTTCCGTTCCGCCACTCGTAAAGTAAATTTCGCCCGGCTTGGCATTTATGAAAGCGGCAATAGTTTCGCGTGCTTCCTCAATGGCTACGCGTGCGGTTCGCCCGAATGAATGGATAGAAGAGGGGTTGCCATAGTCTCCGGTAAGATAAGTCTTCATTTTCTCGAAAACTTTCGGATGCACAGGTGTGGTTGCTGCATTGTCTAAATAAACTTTCATAAAATCCTTTCTTGCTGCTATCGTAAACTTACATCGCCGTAATGAATCTTCTCGCGCTTATCGCCTTGCTTAAGAATTAGAAATCCGTCATCGTCAATATCTTCGAAGAAGCCGAATTTGGTTTTATCGTCGTCCATCACTTTTACTTTCTCGCCGATCATTTTACAGCGCGAACGCCAATTGTTGAGAATTTTTTTATTGTCTCCTTTTACTTCGTACAAAATATTTTCGAAATTGTTGAGCATCTCGCTCAGAAGTTTTTCCCGGCTGACGAGCGAATGAAATTCCTTTCTTACCGAGGTGGGTGGAATATCGAATTTCCCGGGAAAGTTCGGCTGGTTAACATTGATTCCGATGCCAATTACAAGTTTGGAAATTTTATTCCCTCTTGATGTTGACTCTATCAGTATGCCGGCTATTTTTTTCTTGTCAATCAATACGTCATTAGGCCATTTCAATTCTACGTTAAGCTGGTACAAATTTTCGATCGATTGAGCAACAGATACTGCAGCGCCCAGATTGATCAAATTAATTTTTGATTCTTTTAGATTGCGTCTTAGTAAAATAGAAAACGTTAAATTTTGCCCGGCGCTGCTTATCCATTCACGGTCTCTCCTTCCCCGTCCTTCATTTTGATGTTCTGCAAGAATGACAGTTCCGTTTTGCGCAAACTCTTTACTGGTTAGCAGAACCGAGTTAGTGGAATCAACCTCGTCGCAGTAGATAAAATTTCTGCCTATAAACTCGGTATCTAACTTGATATCAAATTCTTCGATGTTAAACATGTTTCCTCCGGATCAATTCAAAAAATGAACAAAAGTCTTTCTCTCTGCCATAATTTTCGTCCGAACATTAATATTGAATGATTATCTGTCAAATTTCCAGATTGCCGTAATTTTTCTCTCTATCATTTAACATTAATAAAATAAAATACTTAACACAATTCTCCATCTGGCACATAGCTTGTACATATATGATCAAAAAAATTATAGGAGGATAAAATGACACTCATAAAATTTGAACCCTTGAGAGAAATTGAAAGCCTTCAAGACAGAATTCAAAAATACTTTGACGATTTCTGGGGCTTTGGATTGAATTTCAATTTCAAAGACAATTTCTCTCCGAGAATCGATATCTCGGAAGACAAAGATCATATTAACGTTGCAGCCGAAATGCCCGGCGTTAAGAAAGATAATATTAAAATTACACTGCAAGATAATATTTTGACAATTGAAGGCGAAAAGAAAAAAGCATCCGAGCAAAAAGAGAAAGATTTTTACCGGAGTGAAAGAATGTTCGGATCGTTTAAGCGCTGCTTTACACTTCCTGCAGAAGTTGATTCAGAAAAAGTTGAAGCCAGGTTTGAAGACGGTATGCTTCATATTCAATTGAAAAAGATTGAAGCAAAATCTAAAGACGAAAAAATAATAGAGCTGAAGTAATTCTTCAGCTCATCTTAAAAATTATTCATTCAAAGGAGAAAAAATAAGATGGGAAAAATAATAGGAATCGATCTTGGCACTACAAATTCATGTGTGGCTGTGATGGAAGGGAATGAACCGGTTGTTATTCCAAATTCTGAAGGTGGAAGAACAACTCCCTCTGTTGTTGCTTTCACAAAGGGCGGCGAACGCTTAATCGGACAGCCGGCAAAAAGGCAAGCTGTTACTAATCCTAAGAATACTATTTTTTCGATAAAGCGATTTATGGGAAGAAAGAGAGAAGAAGTCGATACAGAAGCGAAGGAAGTTCCGTACGAAGTTGCTTCGGGCGATAACGGTTCGGCAAGAGTAAGAATTAGCGATAGATTGTACTCACCTCCGGAAATTAGTGCAATGATACTTCAGAAAATGAAAAAAACTGCCGAAGATTATATTGGTCAGGAAGTTACAGAAGCGGTTATAACCGTTCCGGCATATTTCAACGATGCTCAACGGCAAGCTACAAAAGATGCCGGTGAAATTGCCGGACTGCATGTTAAAAGAATTATTAACGAACCGACTGCAGCTGCACTGGCTTACGGTTTAGATAAGAAGCACAAAGATCAGATTGTTGCAGTTTATGATCTCGGTGGCGGTACATTCGATATTTCTATTTTGCAGCTTGGCGAAGGTGTCTTTGAAGTGAAGTCGACAAACGGCGACACCCACCTGGGCGGTGATGATTTTGACCAGCGCTTAATAGATTACCTTGCCGATGAATTCCAGAAATTGGAAGGAATCGATTTGCGCAAAGATCCTATGGCGCTTCAACGTTTGAAAGAATCTGCCGAAAAGGCGAAGATCGAACTTTCTTCTTCGGTTCAAACAGATGTGAATCTTCCGTTTATTACAGCTACACAGGAAGGACCGAAACATCTTAACATTACAATTACACGCGCAAAATTTGAGCAGTTGGTCGACGACTTGATTCAAAGAACGGTCGGACCATGCGAACGCGCTATCAAAGACGCAAATCTGTCCACATCGCAAATCGACGAGGTTATTCTTGTCGGAGGATCAACACGTGTTCCCAAAGTTCAAGAACTTGTGAAAAATCTTTTTGGAAGAGAACCGCATAAAGGTGTTAATCCGGACGAGGTTGTTGCTGTCGGTGCAGCAATACAAGGAGGTGTTTTAGCAGGCGACGTAAAAGACGTCTTACTGCTTGATGTCACACCACTCTCGCTCGGTATTGAAACGTTGGGCGGTGTATTCACCAAATTGATTGAAGCGAACACAACAATTCCGACACGTAAGAGCGAAGTTTTTTCGACGGCTTCGGATAATCAGCCTTCGGTTGAAATTCACATTCTTCAGGGCGAGCGTCCTATGGCTGCCGATAACAGAACACTTGGAAGATTCCATCTCGATGGAATTCCTCCTGCACCCCGCGGCATTCCACAAATTGAGGTTACATTCGATATAGATGCGAACGGTATTTTACATGTCGCGGCAAAAGATAAAGCTACCGGCAAAGAGCAAAGCATCAGAATTACTTCTTCGAGCGGATTATCGAAAGAGGAAGTTGAGAAAATGAAACAATCGGCAAAAGAACATGCTGCCGAAGATAAGATGAAGAAGGAAGCCGTTGAAACTAGAAATCAAGCCGATAATCTTGTCTTCCAGACCAAAAAACAGATGGAGGAATTGAAAGACAAATTAACATCCGAAAATAAAAATAGGTTGGAAAGCGAAATCAAAAAGGTTGAAGATGCAATTGCTTCGAACGATAATGATAAGATTAAATCTGCAACCGAAAGTTTGACGAAAGCATGGAATGAAATAGCTCAGGCGTTGTACCAGCAGCAAGGTCCAACGGGTGGACATCAACAAGGTGAACCTTTTGCCGGACAACAACAACCAACCGGTCAGCCAGAGCAGTCATCGAAAAAGAAAGACGGCCGCGATGTTCAAGATGCATCTTACGAAGTAGTAGATGACGACAAAAAATAAGCCCTATAATTTCCCCCCGAAGAAGGGGCGTAAGGGCAGAGTTTAATAAACAAATTAACAATAAAAATAAATTGGAGGTTAAAATGAC